>DATBKA010000146.1:0-2929 GCA_036556105.1 Ilumatobacteraceae bacterium
CCGAGGATCTCGTGCATCAACCCCAACTTGACCTGCCCGAACCCGAGACCGCCCATCTCCGGCGGCAAGTGCGCCGCCCACAGACCCTGCCGGCGTACTTCTTCCTTCAACGGGTCGGTGATCTGCCGGAACGCGGCGCGCCCCTCCGGGCTGCGCCACCGATCGGCGAGCGTCTCCAACGGAATGATCTCGTCGCGCACGAAGCCGCGCATCCACTCCAACTTTGCTTCGAACTCGGGCTCGGTCTCGAAATCCCACGCCATCGCACACCCCTCTCGTCGCGATCTGTCGTGTTCGACGCTCGACCGTACACTGACGTGGTGGACGACCGGCTGTCGAACGTGCTCAGCGTCCTCGTCCTGACAGTGATCGGTCTACGACTCGTGCAGGCGGTGCGGATCTCGCGCTCATCGCGAGGGCGTTCACTCAGCCGTGAGGTGTGGACACGGATCGGGTGGCGCCACCTCTGGCCGGTTCCGTTCGTCCTCACCGCCGTGCTGGCCGTGGCCATCTTGTTGCTGATGATCCCGCCGCTGCGTTGGGGATGGTGGACGTCGCTGGGCGGCGACGGCAATCCGGTGTTCGGATCCTCGAGCACGACCGACGGCACCGTCTGGTCGTGGCTGATACCGGTCGTGTTCGTCACTTTGGTGCTCGTCGCCTTGCCATTGTTCGCCAACGCCGAAGAACGGATGTTTCGCGCCGGTGCCCAACGTTGGAGCAGACGCCGCAAGGCCCTGAAGATCGTGCAGTTCGGCGCGATCCACGCTGTGATCGGCATCCCGATCGGCGTCGCGCTCGCCTTGTCCGTCGGCGGCGCGTACTTCATGCACGTCTACCTCGACGCCTATCGCAAGACCGGCAGCGCCACCGAGGCAACGCTCGAATCGACGCGTGCCCACACCGCGTACAACGCGGTGATCATCGTCACGGTGGTCACTGCCATCGTGGTAGACGCGGTCTTCTGACGACGCGCCATCGCTAGCCTGATCAACGATGTCGCTGCCACCGCCGCCAGTACTCGAGCATTGTTACCGCCATCCGGATCGCGAGACCGGCCGGCGGTGTACGCGGTGCGGCAAGCCCGCATGCGGCGACTGCCTCGTGCAGGTCAGCGTCGGCTCGCAGTGCCTCGACTGCATCAAGGCTGCACGGCCCGACGTGAAGACACGGGCCAAGTTCTGGAACGCTCGCCAGCCGACGCTCATCACCTACGCCTTGATCGGGATCAATCTCGCCGTCTACCTGTGGACCCTGTCGGCCAACCAGAAGCTCGACTTCGGCCGGTTCGAGCATGGCGACTACACGCTCGCCCTCGCCAAGCCGTTGCTCCAGGACGGCGAGTACTACCGACTGATCTCGTCAGGGTTCCTCCACTTCGGGCTGTTCCACATCGGCATGAACATGCTGTTGCTGTTCCAGCTCGGCCAATTGCTCGAGCCCGCGGTCGGCCGCGTGCGGTTCAGCCTCCTCTACTTCGCCAGCCTGCTCGGCGGGTCGCTCGGTGCGCTGATGCTGGAGCCGAACGGATTGACCGGCGGCGCTTCGGGCGCGGTCTTCGGGCTGATGGCTGCGGCGGCCGTCGGCATGCACCGCCGCGGTGTCAACATCTTCCGCACGGGGATCGGCACGGTGCTGATCCTCAACCTGGTCATCACGTTCACCGTGCCCGGGATTTCGGTCGGGGGCCATCTCGGTGGGGCGATCGTCGGCGCGATCTGCGGGTACGTCATGCTGGCGCCGCGCCACGCTCCGCTCCCGCTGTGGGCCACGTACGCAGCGCCCTTCGGGCTGGCAATCGTGGCGGTGGCGATGAGTGTGGCGATCGCCGCTTGAGCATCAGCCGCTCGTGGGGCGGGGCCGCCTTCGGAAGTGCAACTTGGGAATGTCGAGCCGGTCGATGCGGTCGCTCGACCACTTGGCCGGCGGCGCCATCGTCAGCGCGCACAGCTCGACCAGCACCTTGTCGTAGTTGACTCGCCAACCACTGAAGTCGAGCCACGCCTGGTCTCGGTCGGGCTTCAAGGGGATGCCCGCCGCTTCCAACTCCACGCAGAGCAGATCGAACTCTCGTCGCGTGACCAGGATCGGATCCGTAGGACTGGGATCCGGGTCGTACGGGATGCGGAAGTAGTCGGCGAGTCGTCGCAGGGTGAGGAAGCCGGTGCGCAGGAACATGTCGTTGTGCGGGTTGCGCGGCCGGTCGAGGGTCGAGTTGACGATCGCCGCTGTGTCGAGCACACATCCGGCGGCGGTGATCCAACTCCGCTCCGGGTGCGGCGAACGGAAGAACACCAGCGTCGGCTGACTGGTGTGGCTCTCTTCGACGTCGACGAACCACGACTCCCATGGGGAGAAGGCATCTTCGTCGATGCGATCGAGCCAACCGATGAGGCTGTACCGGGTCAGCATGCGGCCGGCATCAGGCGGACTTCCGGCACGCACTTCGAGCATGCCGACCATTGCCTCGCGCCGGCTGAACGCGCCGTAGATCGTCGGCAGGTAGGAGATCATCAGCGTGACCAGAGCCAGCCCGATCGCAGCTTCCACCACGGCGAGGGCGACACGAGGTGTCCCTGACGGGCGATCGAACCCGAGCGTGACCAATGACGAGCCGCTCGTCGCGAACGCTTCGGTCAGTGGGTGCAGCCCGGTGCCCCAGAAGATCGAGGTGAACCCACCGACCACCATCACCACCCACGTGCCGGGCAGGGTGACCAGACCAACAGGGGCGTAGAGCGCCATCACTCGATCGCGGGACGCGAACGGGCGACGTGGCGAGGCGAGGCGGTTGAACAGCTTGCGCCAGGCGACGAAATGAGTCCTGGTCAGGACGGTGATGAATGCTCGCGGCACGACCACGGTCTTGATCGCCGATCCCAACGTCCACAGGACCAGCGCCGCGCCTGCCACCACCGCTACGACCTGC
>DATBKA010000147.1:0-6985 GCA_036556105.1 Ilumatobacteraceae bacterium
ACACCGCGCAGCGACAACGGGATGAGGCCGACGATGATCAACGCGTTGAAGATCACCGCCGACAGGATCGCCGAGCGCGGCGAGTCGAGATGCATGACGTTGAGCCGGTCGAGTGCCGGCAGCACGCCCGAGAACATCGCCGGGATGATGGCGAAGTACTTGGCGACGTCGTTGGCCACCGAGAACGTGGTCAACGCGCCGCGCGTGATCAGCAACTGCTTGCCGATCTCGACGACCTCGATGAGCTTGGTCGGGTTCGAGTCGAGGTCGACCATGTTGCCTGCCTCTTTGGCGGCCTGAGTCCCGGTGTTCATCGCCACGCCGACGTCCGCTTGCGCCAGCGCAGGTGCGTCGTTGGTGCCATCGCCGGTCATGGCCACGAGGCGCCCACCCGCCTGCTCCTTGCGGATCAGCGCCATCTTGTCCTCCGGCGTGGCTTCTGCGAGAAAGTCGTCGACTCCGGCCTCCGTGGCGATTGCTCGCGCCGTCAGCGGGTTGTCGCCGGTGATCATCACCGTGCGGATGCCCATCGAGCGGAGTTGATCGAAACGGTGGCGGATGCCTTCCTTGACGATGTCCTTCAGATGAACGACGCCCAGGATCTCCGTGCCCTCCGTGACGACCAGCGGAGTGCCGCCGGCGACGGCGACACCCTCGACGATCTGATCGAGGCCGGCGGGAACGGCGCCTCCTTGCTCGACGACCCAACGCTTGACGGATTCGGATGCTCCTTTGCGCACCGACAGTCCGTCGAGATCGATGCCACTCATCCGAGTCTGTGCGGTGAACGGGATCAGCGTCGCGTCGCGCAGGTCGCGCTCGCGCAGGTTGAACTTCTCCTTGGCGAGAACGACGATCGAGCGGCCCTCGGGCGTCTCGTCGCTGAGGCTGGCCAGCTGCGCAGCCGCAGCCAGACGCTGTTCGGGAACACCGGCGAGCGGTAGGAACTCAGCGGCCTGCCGGTTTCCGAGTGTGATCGTGCCGGTCTTGTCGAGCAGCAACGTCGAGCAGTCGCCGGCGGCCTCGACGGCGCGGCCCGACATAGCCAGCACGTTGTGCTGGACGAGACGATCCATGCCGGCGATGCCGATCGCCGACAGCAGGGCACCGATGGTCGTCGGGATGAGACAGACGAGCAGCGCGACGAGCACGACGACCTGTTGCTGGGCACCCGAATACATGGCGAAGGGCTGCAGGGTGACGGTCGCCAGCAGGAAGATCACGGTCAGTACTGCCAGCAGCGTGTTGAGGGCGATCTCGTTGGGCGTCTTCTGGCGATTGGCGCCCTCGACCAGGGCAATCATCCGATCGAGGAACGTCTCGCCGGCGCGAGCGGTGATCCGCACGACGATCTGGTCGGAGAGCACGCGCGTTCCGCCGGTGACGGCCGAGCGGTCGCCACCCGACTCACGGATGACCGGCGCCGACTCACCGGTGATCGCCGACTCGTCGACCGAGGCGATGCCCTCGATGATGTCGCCGTCGGAGGGGATCATCTCCCCCGCCGAGACCACGACGACGTCGTTCACGGTGAGCTGTGACGAAGGCACTGGTTCGAGGCTTCCGTCGGCACGGCGGCGGTTGGCCATCGTCTCGGCGCGGGTCTTGCGCAGCGTCGCCGCCTGAGCCTTGCCGCGGCCTTCGGCCATCGCTTCGGCGAAGTTGGCGAACAGCACGGTGAACCACAGCCAGGCGGCAACGAGCCCGGTGAACACGTTCTGCTTCGAGTCAGCGGAGCTGAGATCGCGGAAGAACAGGATGGTGGTCAGCACGCTGCCGACCAGCACGACGAACATCACCGGGTTGCGCGCCTGGATCCTTGGGTCGAGCTTGCGGAAGCTGTCGATGGACGCCTGCCGAACGATCGAAGGCTCGAACAGCGGCCGCTTGGTAGCGCGATCACGCCGTTCGGGCGCGGGCACTGAGAGTTGGGTTTGCACGGGTTGCTCCTACAACGAGAGGTGTTCGACGATCGGGCCGAGCGCCAGAGCCGGGAAGAACGTGAGGCCGCCGACGATCAGAACCACGCCGATGACGAGGCCGACGAACAGCGGTGTGTGAGTTGGGAAGGTGCCCTCGGTCGCGGGCATGACTCGCTTGTTGGCCAGCGCGCCGGCCAGGGCGAGCACCGGCAGGACGAGGAAGAAGCGGCCGACGAGCATCGCCAGGCCCATCGTCGTGTCCATCCACGGCGTAGCCGCGGTGATGCCGGCGAATGCTGAGCCGTTGTTGTTCGATGCCGAAGTGAATGCATAGAGGATCTCGGTGAGCCCGTGTGGGCCGGGGTTCCATCTCGTCACGTTGAGGACCGACTTGACGTACATCGACGCCGCGGCGAAGCCGAGCAAGACCGTCGGCATCGCCAGCACGTAGAGCGCGACCATCTTCATCTCCGCGGCCTGGATCTTCTTGCCGAGGTACTCGGGTGTTCGCCCGACCATCAGGCCGGCGATGAACACCGAGAGGATGGCCATCACGAGCAGGCCGCTGAGGCCCACTCCCACTCCACCAGGACTGACCTCACCGAGCATCATGTGGCTCAGCGGCACGAAGCCGCCGAGCGCGGTGAAGCTGTCGTGCATCGAGTTCACCGACCCGTTCGACGTGCCAGTGGTCGACGCCGCCCACAAGCCCGATGCCGAGGGTCCGAAGCGGATCTCCTTGCCCTCCATGTTGCCACCGGCTTGGGTCGACGTGACCGACTGCGTGGCTCCGGCCTTCGTGAGCTCAGGGTTGCCGTTGCCTTCGAAGACCATCGCCATCACCGACATGCCGAGCCAGACGATGAACATGATCGCGAAGACGGCTCGACCTTGTCGCTTGTCCTTGACCATGCGTCCGAACGTGAACGCAAAGGCGAACGGGATGACCAGGATCGCCCACAGCTCGAGGAAGTTGTTGAACTGCGTCGAGTTCTCGAACGGGTGCGAGGAGTTCATGTTGAAGAACCCGCCGCCGTTCGTGCCGAGTTGCTTGATCGAGACCTGGCTGGCTGCCGGACCACCCGGGATGAGCTGCTCGGTGGCGTCCTGCACGGTGTGCGCCGTCGTGAAGCCGTGGAAGTTCTGGATCACGCCTTGGCTGACGAGGATCAGGGCAAAGATGAAGGCCAGCGGCAGGAGGATGCGCACCGTCGACCGGGTCAGGTCGACCCAGAAGTTGCCGATCGTCTTGGCGCGACGGCGCGCCAAGCCGCGGATCAACGCGGCGAGGGTGGCCATGCCGGCGGCCGCCGACACGAAGTTCTGAACGCTGAGGCCGACCATCTGGGTGAGGTGACTCATCGTCGCCTCACCGCCGTAGCTCTGCCAGTTCGTGTTGGTCATGAAGCTGACTGCCGTGTTGAACGACAGATGCGGCACAACCGAGGACACGTCGGTCGGGTTGAACGGCAGATGGTTCTGGAGGCGCTGCAGCCCGTAGACGATGAGGAAGGAGAACACGCTGAACGCCAGCAACGAATACGCATACACCGTCCAGCGCTGCTCGCGCTTGGGATCGATGCGGCAAGCGCGGTAGATCAGCCGCTCGATCGGGCCGAAGATGCGATCGCCCGGCGCCTTCTCGTCATCGCCGTACACCTTCGCCATGTAGCGCCCGATCGGGACAGCGGTGGCGACGACGACGACGACAAAGACGAGGAACTGGACCCAGTTGGCAGCGGACATGTCAGAACCTCTCCGGGAACAGCAGTGCTGCGACCAGGAATCCGATCAAGAGCACTGACAGGACCAGACCGATGATGTTGTCGCCATGCAGTGAGGCGATCACGAGCCGACCTCTTGCGCGGCTTCGCCCTCTTCGGACGAGCGGACGAGACGGTCGAGGCCCCGGGTGTATGCGACGCACAGAGCGAAGAACGCCAGAGCCACGAGGATGAAGACGATGTCAGCCATGTTGGAACCCTCTTGACGCGCGGTGGCCTGATGCCGCCGCAGTTGTGACCATCATGCGTGGCTTCGATCGAACGAGGTCGCTCTCTCGCGCGTCTCTTCACGGCTCTTGGCTTCGCCTTAGCGAGTCCTTAGCGAAGCGGCGCCGCACCGTGAAGGAAGCGTGTAGAGGGTGGGCAAGCGCGTGAAGATCCCGCCTCTTTCCTTTCACGGCGGATCGCGATAGATATCAAGTTCTCATGAGGACCTCCCAGGAACCGGCAGGCCACATCGCGTTGGCCATCGGGCCGGCGGTCGCTCTGGCCGTCGCCGGCCTGCTCGACCCCGTTCGCGACGATTTCGGCCTGGCCAACGTCGCCCTCGTCTTGTCGTGCATCGTCGTCGTCGCCGCCCTCGCCGGACGAGCCGCTGGCTTGACGACCGCCGTGACGGCCGCCACGGCCTACAACTTCTTCCACACCCAGCCGTACCACTCACTGAGGATCGACGCTGGCCGCGACATCGCCACCGTCGGACTGCTCATCGTCATCGGGATCATCGTCGCCGAGATGAGCGCCTGGCGCCGCCGCGTGCAGGCCGCATCCGAACGTCGGCTGCAGGGAGTGCGGGCACTCGAGTCAGTCGCCGCCCAACTCGCTGACGGCGCCACGACCGACGACATCTGGACCTCCATCCGCGCTGCGTTGATCGACACACTCGGGCTCGCCGACTGCAGGTACGAGCCAGGTGTGGGGCCGTCCGTGGCGGTGCTCCCCCGCTCTGGATCGCTGGTCGGCCAAGCGATGCGCCTCACCGCCACCGGTTTCGAGCTACCCGCGGAGGGCGTGGCGATTCCGGTGACCTACGCCTCGCAAACGTTCGGCCACATCGTGCTCGTGCCGCGACCAGGATCCGGATCGCAGCGCGACATCCGCCAGGTTGCCGTCGCCCTCGCCGACGAGTACGCGATCGCTCTCGCCGGCCGGCCGTCCGGTTCGATTCGCTGACGTCGAGGCGGGCTCAGCCGCCCTTGCCGGGCACCAGCCGGTAAGCCTCGTACACGGCGTCGATCTGGCGGATCGTGCGCAGCACCGAGTCGAGATGGCTCGGGTCGGCGAGCTCGAACTCGAAGCGCATCTTGGCGACGCGGTCGCTGCCGGTGTGCGTGCTGCAGGCGACGATGTTGACGTGCTGCTCGCTGAGCGCGTTGGCGACGTCGCGCAGCAGCCGCGACCGGTCGAGGGCAACCACTTCGACGCCGGCCCGGAAGATCGCCTTGCTGCGGTCACCATCCCAGTCGACATCGATCAAACGCGCTGCCTGCTCGCTCATCAGGCTCTCGGCGTTGGCGCAGTCGGCACGGTGCACGGAGACGCCACGGCCGCGGGTGACGAAGCCGACGATGTCGTCGCCGGGAACTGGTGTGCAGCAGCGCGACAACCGAACGAGGATGTCTTCGAGCCCTTCGACGTGCACGCCGACGGCGTTGCGCGGCCGGTTCGGCTTGTGCGGCCGCGTCGGCGAGACGACCGAGAACTGCTCGCCGTCGTCGCCCTGCGAGAACCCACGAGCGATCCGTTGGGCGATCGAGCGTGCCGACAGGTGGTGCTCGCCGATCGCCGCCAGCACCGAGTCGAGGTCGCTGTACGAACTCGTCTCGATCTCGTGGGCGAGCGCCGTGCTGTCCCAGATCCGCTGCAACGGCAGACCCTCGCGGCGGAACTCCTTGGTGAGCTCCTCCCGCCCGGTCTCGATCATGTCGACGCGGCGCTCGCGACTGAACCACTGACGGATCTTGTTGCGCGCACGCGGTGAGGCGACGAACTGCAGCCAATCGCGAGACGGTCCGGCGGCAGCAACTTTGGAGGTGAAGATCTCGCAGGTGTCGCCGCTGTGCAACTGAGTGGACAGCGGCACAAGGCGGCCGTTGACCTTGGCACCGATGCAGGCGTGGCCGACATCGGTGTGCACGGCGTAGGCGAAGTCGACGCTGGTCGAACCGATCGGCAACGGGATGACCCGACCTTTCGGAGTGAAGACGAACACCTCGTCCTGTTCGAGGTCGGTCTTCAGGTTCTCCATGAACGCCGTGGGATCGGAGATGTCGGCTTGCCAGTCGATGATGCGGTTCAGCCAGTCGATGTCGACCGTGGAGCCATCGCCCTTGTACGACCAGTGCGCGGCGACGCCCCACTCGGCGCGCTGATGCATCTCCCGCGACCTGATCTGCACCTCGACGACCTTGCCACCGGGACCGATCACGGTGGTGTGCAGGCTCTGGTAGAGGTTGAACTTGGGCATGGCGATGTAGTCCTTGAAGCGACCCACCACCGGCTTGTAGCGACCGTGGATGCAGCCCAGGGCGGCGTAGCAATCCTTCACCGAGTCGACGATGACGCGGATCGCCACGAGGTCGAAGATCTCGTCGAACTCGCGGCCCTTCTGCATCATCTTCTCGTAGATGCTCCACAGGTGCTTGCCGCGGCCCGTCACCTCGGCTTGGATGCCGAGCTCGGAGAGGCCGGCGCCGACCTCGGCGATCGCCTTGGCCAAGTACACCTCGCGCTCGGGTGTGCGCGTGCTGACGAGATGGTCGAGCTCAGCGAAGCGCTTCGCGTACAACGAGGCGAAGGCCAGATCTTCGAGCTGCTGCTTCAGCTCTTGCATACCGAGGCGGTGCGCCAGCGGCGCATAGATGTCGAGCGTCTCCTGAGCGATGCGCCGCTGCTTCTCGCTGGGCATCGCCGCGATCGTGCGCATGTTGTGCAACCGGTCGGCGAGCTTGATGATCAGCACACGCAGGTCGCGCGCCATCGCCACCAGCATCTTGCGCATCGTCGCCGCCTGCTGCGCCTCTTTCGAGTCGAACTGCAGCCGCTCGAGCTTGGTGACGCCGTCGACGATGGCGGCGACCTCCGACCCAAAGCCGCGGTCGACATCGGCGACGGTGATCTCCGTGTCTTCGACAGCGTCGTGCAGCAGTGCCGCGGCGAGCGAGATCTCGTCGAGACCGATGTCGGCGACGATGCGGGCCACGGCCAGCGGGTGGTTGATGTAGCTCTCGCCGCTGCCCCGTGACTGGTGACGGTGCGCCTCTTTGGCTGTCTCGTAGG
>DATBKA010000148.1:0-2271 GCA_036556105.1 Ilumatobacteraceae bacterium
GTAGGCATTTTGTGCACGAATTGAGTCCAACGGCCCATACCACTCTCCGGCACCTCTCACTACTATGAGTGATACGAGAGATGCGTTGATCCGCTGGCCGTAATTGGTCGCTTCGCCAGCGAGGAGCAAGAGCGAAACCCCTCCCTCGGCGGAAAAAGCAGGACATACCCCCATGTCCGGCATCAGAGCGAGATGGAACGATGCGACAACTTCGGCGGCTTTTCTCAACGGTCCTGGTACTTCTCGGCGCGGTCACGGTAATCCCCATCTTCAGCGGGATCGCCAGCGCCCACCACTCGAACATCAGCGCCTCGGTCGCGTGCAGCGGCACGGTGTCGTGGACGGCCTCGTCGTGGTCGACCGGCGCCCAGGGCACCAACCCCGACATCCGGGTGACCATGAAGGTCGGGACGACCACGACGCAGATCGGTCAGGGAGCGTTCAACGCCGGCAACAACTACCAGTTCTCGGGCACGGTTGCCTGGCCCGCCGGCGCCAACAGCATCGTCGTCTCCTCGGTGGTCATGGGCACCTGGGGCAACGGCAACACCTCGAAGACCGGCAGCAGCGTCACCGTCAACAAGCCCAGCAACTGCCCGGGCCAGCCCGGTGTCACCAAGGCGGTGTCGTGCTCGAACACGTCGACCGGCCACGGTGACGGCACCATCGTGCTCACGTTGACGAACAGCGCCGGCGTCTGGGCGGCCGACGTGATCTTCAAGGTCTACAACCCCGATCAGACGACGACGTTCACGAGCCACACGGTCGCTCACGGACAGAGCAAGCAGGTCACGTTCAGTGGTCTCGCCGATGGCAACCACTCCGTCAAGATCACGTCAGGAGCGACCGACCTCAGCCAGACGTTCACGGTCGACTGCGATTCGCCGGTCCCGTCGAGCTCGGTGGCGACGACGTGTGGCAACGGCGACGGGCAGGTGCTCGTCACGTTGACCAACAGCGGCGGCGAGGCCGTCGTGTTCGACATCACCGACCCGAAGACCAGCGTCGTCGAGCACGTCACCGTTGCGGCCGACAGCTCGACCACGCGTACGTACTCCGGCTTCGCCGACGGCACCTACACGGTGACCATCAAGGTCGGCGCAACCGATCTGTCCAAGTCGTTCACGATCGACTGCGATCAACCGCTCCCGAAGGTCACCAGCACGGTCACGTGTGATGACGCGCACGACGGTTCGATCACGATCACACTCGCCAACGAAGGCACCGAGGCCGTCATCTTCCATGTCACCAACCCGACCACGAACTCCGTCGAGGACGTGACGGTTGCAGCCGGGTCGAGCACGACGCGCACGTTCGGCGGATTCGTCGACGGCACGCATTCCGTCGCCATCAGTGCCGGCGGTCAGGACTACACGCAGACCTTCACTTCTCACTGTGATCTGACGTCGTCGTACAGCCTCGAGCAGACCTGTTCGAACGGCGACGGCAACCTCGCCATCACGCTCATCAACAACGGCGACGATGTCAACGCCGTGTTCGTCGTCGAAGGCAACACGTACACAGTGGCACCAGGCGCCTCGACAGTCGTCGCGCTCAACGGCCACGCCGACGGCGTCCACACCGTCAACATGACGATCAACGGGGTTGACGCCTCGTTCTCGTTCACTGTCGACTGCGACCGGCCGGGCGAGCCCGCCGTCCTCGTCGACACGCACTGCGCGGACGAGGACGGGGTCGTCGTGATCACCCTGAAGAACATCGGCGGGCAGCTGCCGTTGACGTTCACCGTGGAGGGCACGGACTACGTGGTCCCGGCCGACTCCAACGTGCAGGTCGTGCTCACCGGGCACAACGACGGCAACCACGTCGTCACGATCACCCAGGGCGACACCGACTTCTCGCAGCCCTTCAGCACCAGCTGCGACTTGGCGCCGACGGTCGACTACACGCAGTCGTGCGTCGAGGGTGACAACGATCAGTCCGACGGGCAGATCGTCCTCACCCTGCGCAACAACGGCGACGACGTCGATGTCATCTTCACGGTCAACGGTGACCAGTACACGGTCGCACCGAAGGCTTCCCAGCAGGTGACGATCGGCGGCCTGACTGACGGCAACCATCACATCGCCGTCACGGCCGGCGCTCTCGATCTGAGCTTCGATGTCACGGGGATCGCATGCGACCATCCGGGCCAGGGCTCGCTGGCGGTCGAATCGAGCTGCAGCGAGAACGATGGCGTCATCGCCATCACGCTGATCGCCACAGGTGGCGAGAAGCCAGTGATCTTCACGGTCAACGGCGTGCAGCACT
>DATBKA010000149.1:0-2463 GCA_036556105.1 Ilumatobacteraceae bacterium
GGGTGTGCGCCGCCTTCGCTCGCGCCGCCCACGCCGCGGTCCGCTCGACGGCCTGCCGGACGACCTCGGGTGGGCTGGGGAGCGGAGGGCAGACGTCGAGCACCATCTGGATGTCGG
This sequence comes from Ilumatobacteraceae bacterium, assembly GCA_036556105.1. Classification (GTDB taxonomy): domain Bacteria; phylum Actinomycetota; class Acidimicrobiia; order Acidimicrobiales; family Ilumatobacteraceae; genus JAENVT01. The sequence goes on from DATBKA010000149.1 coordinate 118, forward strand.
CGCCGAGCAACTGCTGCACGTCGACGGCGATCTCGGGCGTCAGTCGATGAGTGGAGCCATCGTACGTGCTGCGGAACGTCACGCCGTCGTCGTCGACCTTGGGGTCGAGCGAGAACACTTGGAAGCCACCGGAGTCTGTGAGGGTCAAGCCGTCCCACCCGGCGAACCGGCCGAGGCCGCCCAGCGCGGCAACGGTCTCCGCACCCGGTCGCAGCATGAGGTGGTAGGTGTTGCCGAGAACGATCTCTGCGCCGAGACGTTCGTAGTCGGCGGCGCTCAGGTACTTGATCGCGCCGCGGGTGCCGACCGGCATGAAGCACGGGGTGCGGTACGAGCCGCGTGCGGTGTGGGCGACACCGGTGCGCGCCGTGCCCTCACGCGCTCTCGCCTCGAAACGCACCGCGTGCATCAGGCGGCTCTCCTGTCGAGGAACATCGCATCACCGAAGCTCAAGAAGCGATAGCCCTCGGCAAGGGCAACGTCGTACAGGCGGCGCCAGCGGTCGCCGATGAACGCATCGATCATCATCAACAGCGTCGTGCGCGGCAGGTGGAAGTTCGTCATCATCAGATCGACGACCTGCCAATCGAACGGTCGTCTGATGAACAGCCGGGTCCGCCCGTCGAGATCGCCCGACGCGGCTGCCGACTCCAGCGCCCGCACGGTCGTCGTGCCGATGGCGACCACTCGTCGCGCTGCTCGGCAGGCCTTCATGACATCGGTCGGCACGTGGTACCGCTCGCTGTGCATGACGTGATCCGCGGGGTCGTCGACCGCGACGGGCTTGAACGTGTCGAGGCCGACGACGAGCTCGACACGAGCGATGTCGATACCCGCCGACTCGATCTGAGTGAGCAGCTCCGGGGTGAAGTGCAACCCCGCCGTTGGCGCTGCTGCCGAGGCGGGCTCGTTGGCGTAGACCGTCTGGTAACGATCGGGGCGGTCGAGGTGAGTGGCGATGTATGGAGGCAACGGCATCTCGCCGTAGCGCTGCAGGAGATCCAGCGGATCCCCGTCGGCGATCAACTCGACGGCGAAGGTGTCGCCCGCAGCAGTCCGCGCCCCGATCGCAACGGCTGCTTCTCCGGACGCGTCGAGCAACTGCTCGCCTTTGCGCGGCTTGCGCGCCGGGCGGATCAACGCCTCCCACGTACGACGCTCGGCGTCGAGCGGTTCGAGCAACAGCACCTCGACAGCTCCACCACTCCGGCGATGCAGGCGAAGCCGCGCCGGGATCACCTTCGTGTCGTTGACGACGACGAGATCACCGGGTTCCAACAATCCGGGCAGATCGTGCACCCGGAGATGTTCGGGCGCGGCACTCCCCCGATCGACGAGCAGGCGCGCCGCGTCGCGCGGCTCGATCGGCACCTGAGCGATGCGCTCTGCAGGCAGCTCGTAATCGAAGTCGGTGAGCCGCATCGGCCGATCAGGCTACGGCCAGGGTGCGAGGCGTATGACACCATTGGCCGATGACGACTGTGACGACCGAATCAGTGGTGTGCGGCTCCGACGGCTCGATGGACATACACATCTGGACGCCCGACACCCCGCCGAAGTCGGCGATCCTCCTTCTCCAAGAGATCTTCGGAGTGAGCGCGTACATCCGTGACGTCGCCGAGCGGTTGGCCGCGGCGGGCTACCTCGTCGGTGCACCCGACGTGTTCTGGCGCTTCGCGCCGAACTGGGAGGCAGAGCACGACGCCGCCGGGCTTGCCGCCTCGTTCGAGGCAGTCCAGAAGCTGGACGCGCCACAAGCGGTTGCCGATTGTTGCGCCGCGCTGGCCCACCTGAGGACTCGGCCCGGCATCACGTCTGCACCGGCGGTGCTCGGGTTCTGTCTCGGCGGCACGTTGGCGTGGGGCGTGGCTGCGTCTGCCGAGCCGAGCTGCTGCGTCAGCTACTACGGCTCGGGCGTGCACTCGATGTTGGAGATGATCTCCCATGTCAATTGCCCCACCCTGTTCCACTTCGGCAACACCGACGACTACATCCCCAGCGAAACGGTCGACGCGATCAACGACGCCATCGCCGGCAAGCCCGGCTTCCACCTCAACGTCGAGAACGCCGGCCACGCCTTCGACAACCACCAGAGCGAGATGTTCTACAACGAGGGCGCGGCGCAATCGGCGTGGAGCAAGACGATGGCGTTCCTGGCGGCACACCTCCCGGCGTGAAGGCGCTCGTTCGTCGTCCCGGGCCGCTGCTGGCCGACGGACTGCTGACCCACCGGCAGCGTCAGCCCGTCGATGTCGGGCTGGCGATGCAGCAGTGGCGCGCCTACGTGGACGTGCTCGAAGGTCGCGGTTGGGAAACGATCGAGGTCCCGCCAGCCGACGACTGCCC
>DATBKA010000150.1:0-3897 GCA_036556105.1 Ilumatobacteraceae bacterium
GAGGCCAACCCGGCGAGCAACGGAGACGGGTGCATCTCGCCACCTCTGCGCAGGTCGGCTCGCGCCCAGAACGCCGTCACCGCAGCATCGCTGCGCAGCAGCGAGTGCCAGGCGCGCTCGGCCCGCGAGGCGATGAAGCGCGGCCCTTCGACGACCGATGCCGCTGCTGGTGGCAGATCGCGGCCGAGCAGCAGATCGTCGCCCAGCGCGACCGGCAGCACTCCTTCGTTGACGCCGACGACGAGCACGTGCGCGGCGTCGAGGCAGACGGCGCCGCCGATGTCGGCGATCGAGACGGCCCCAGCGGCATCGCCGCGCCGCCGGACCGGGGTCTCGAGCAACGTGCTGACGATCTGGCGCATCGTGGCCGGCGCATAGGGCAACGCCACGCCGTCGTGGTCGAGCTCGGCCAGACCGGACACGATGCGCTCGACGTGGTCGGCCGCGTTGCGCTGCCATGCCGGCCCGTGTGCCCAAGCCCGTTCTCGCCACGTCGACACGCCGATGTGATCGGCGAGGATGACGCCCAGGTGGTGCGCTGCGGTGCTCCAGTTCGTCGCCCTGCGCAGCCGCTTCGACTGAGTCTCCAGCCGGGTGACCAGTGACAGCAAGCGGTCGAGGGCCTCCGTTTCGAGAATCTCGCGACGAGTCGGAGGACCGTCGGGATCATTGTCCGGTGAACGGCGGCGGCGCGCCGCGTTGGCCTCGACGAGCGCTTGCTGGGCGCGGTCCCAATCCTCGACCGTGACGAGCCCGAGCCGGCGGCACAACGACGTCCATTGCCCGACGCGGCGCGGCGCACCGTAGTCCCCCAGTGTGTACAGCGGCGCCACCGCCAGCAGCCGAAACACTGCCGGCCGATCCCACTCGCCGACGACACCATCGAGGACGTGACGCAACGCCTGCCCGGCGATCGCCCCGCGCAGCTGCTCGACCGCGCCACCGGACCAGGCGATGCCGGCTCGTTGCAGCTCGTCGCGCACGGGACGCCGATGTTGGCGCGCCGCGCACACGACGGTGATGTCGTCGGCCGGCACACCGGAGTCGATCAGTGCCGCGCAGTGGCGCACGGCGTGGCGAACCTCCTCGTCGGGGTCAGGGCAGGACACGACGCGGAGAGCGGATGCCGATTCGGCCGACGGGATCGAACCACAGCCGAGCTGCTCGAGCTGCAGACTCAGAGCGAGATCGCCGGCGGCAGGGGCGATGCTGACGACCCGGCACAGCGCTTGCCTGGCCAGCCGCGTCACGAACGGCAGCTGCGCCGGATGGACGGTGTCGGTGATGGCCAGCACGACTCGCAACTGGGCGAGCACCGAGTCGTCGACGTCGGCGACGGCGGCGAGCGTCGCGCTCTCGTCGCGTACGTGCAGTTCGGTGAGCCGCCGGCGAGCCCGGGTGACGACGTCGACCAGGGCGGCGCGCACAGAGCCCGGCTCGCCGGCCAAGGCGCGCAGCGCGGCCGGGTCGTTGTGCGCGGCCCGCAACGCCGTGGCCATGTCGACCAATGCATCGATGGTGGCCGCGTGACCGCGAACGCCACGCAGCGCGTCGGGACAGTCGTCGCTGCTGAGCACGGAGGCGATCGCTGCCAGTTGCAGCTGAGTGGTGACGGCGCGCCGGGTGCTGATCGACGTGTCGACGAGCTCGACGGCCAGGTCGATCGGGGTCAGGAAGCGGATCCCGGCGACCCCGCCGGAGACTCGAGGCAGCAGGCGGCGCAAGGTTGGTGCGGTCCCCCCGGGCGGGACGAGGACGATGACTTCCTCGAGCGGTTGCCCCGCCTGCAGCTCGGTGATCGCCTCGGCGACGCCGACCGCGACACCACGACCTGGCCTCACCCAACGCACACCGGCATTGTCCCAGATCGGTGTCACACAGTTGCCGAGGCATACATGGTCAGCGCCTCACGCACCGAGCACGTCGTCACCCCGACTTCGTCGACCACCGCCGCCAGCCAGGGCGGACGCACGACAGCGGCGACAGCAATCGGTTCGCGCAGCCCCGACGACTCGACGGCCATGCGGACGAACAACGTCGCGTAGTCGGGTGGGCGGAGATCTCGCGACAGTTCGAACAGCGCATACGGATCGGGCGCGTGGTCACTGGGCGGCACCGTCACGAAGCTCTGCGACGTCGGGCCGATCGCTCCCCCGGCGAGGCCTGGGCCGTCGCACAGCACGGCGCCGTGGACGTGTTGTGGCCGGGCCCCGGCCAGCATCAGGGCGATGTATGCACCGACGCCACGGCCGACCAGGGTCGCCGTGCCGAGCGCGGCCAGGGCGACGTCGGCGTCGGCGAGCAGGATCTCGGCGGTGTACCCGCCGCCGACCGGGATCGTCGAGGCACCGTGACCGGTGAAGTCGAGCGCGGTGACCGGCCCCGGCCACGCAGCCGCCCAGCTCGGAGCCGCTGTGGGTGAGGCCTCGCCCAGCCCGTGCAGCAACAGCAGCGGGTTGCCGTCTCCCTCGCGAAGGCGGTGGAGTGCGAGCGCGACCTTGTTGTGACGCAACGTGGTGACGGTCATGTCGACCCGAGGAATTCGAGGGTCATCGCGGCGACGAGGTCGGGCTGCTCGATGTGGACGAAGTGACCGACCCCGGCGAGCAGCTCCACACGCCCCGACTCGGGCAGGTACTGGGCCACGTTGTGGGGCTCGGTGCCCCAGCCCATCTCCTCGGGCTCGGTGGCCAGCACGCCCAGGAACGGGATGGCCAGGCCGGGTAGCCTGGTCATCGTCCACTCCGGCCGCCACGGCCCAAACCCACCGAACCGCATCGACGCGTCGATCTTCCATCGCCACCCGTCCTCGTCCTGGCGAGCGCCGACGGTGACGAGGTGGCACAACCACTCGAACATCAGCCGCGGGTTCATCCGCGCCCGGCGGCGGGCGAGCTCCTCGATCGTTCCGGGCTTGCGGGCCAGTTCCGCCGTGCGGCGGCGGTGATCGAGCCAGCCGGAGATCTCGCTGCCCACCATGCGCGTCCGCTCGTGCTCGGCTACGTCAGGCACGTGCCGTTTCGACGGCAACCCGTCGAGGTTGACGATGTGGCTGAACCGGTACGGCTGGGCGTCGGCGAGCTGGATCATCAGCGACCCGCCCTTGGAATGGGCCACGACCGGCGCCGGGCGGTGGGTGATGGAGTCGATCACGGCCATCGCATCGCGAATGTCGGCGTCCCAGCCGTACAGGTCGAAGTGATCGCTGTCGCCGTGGCCGCGCTGGTCCCAGGCGACCACCCGCCATCCGGCGGCGGCCAACTTCGGCGCGAAGACCTCGAACGTACGCGCGAAGTCGAACCCACCGTGGACCAGAAACAGCGGCTGACCTGCGGCGTCACCCCATTCGTGGATGGCCAGAGAGCGCCCGCCAACGTCGAGCCGGTACTGCCGTTCGGGAGCCACGGCCCCTGGGAAGCTGCCCGGCGACATGGCGTCAGCGTACGGCGCGATGGATCTGGCGGCCGAACCCGCCTAGCATCGACCGCCGTGAAAGCGGCGCGGTTGGGGGTGTTGGCCGGATTGGCCGCGATGCTGCCACTGTGGGTGGCGGCGTGCGGCAAGGACGAGGCGTCCTCGGAGACGCTGCCGCCGATCGTCACCGTGTCGACGACGACGACCATCTTGATCACGACGACGACCGTCCAGACGTACTACACCGTCCAGCAGGGGGACACCCTCGGCAAGATCGCCAAGGCGTTCCAGGTCCGCATCGCCGATCTGATGGCGCTCAACGGCATCGTCAACCAAGACCACATCGAAGTCGGCCAGGAGTTGCAGATCCCGACCGGCGTGGTCGTCTACAGCACGTTGCCCACGCCGCCCGCGTCAGAACCGACGACCACATAGTTTGGTCACGTAGCATTTACGCCATGAGCTTCTGGCCGACGCGGGACC
>DATBKA010000151.1:0-2761 GCA_036556105.1 Ilumatobacteraceae bacterium
ACCGACCTGGATCATCACGCCACCGCCACCGACCCCATCGTCCTGCACGACGGGGTCGGGCATGTCCACGCCGTTCTCACGCATGCACTTGGCGAACTGCAGCGCGGCCTCGTTGGGGTCCGACGACACCGTGGTCGCCGTCGCCCCGTCCGTGTCGTCCATGCTGCCCCCGGGCGCGGTCGAGAGGCTGGCCACCTCTCGCGCCGAACCCGACGCAGTGCCACACGCGCTCAACGCCGCCAACGCCGTCAGCGCGGCGGCCGCCGTCCATACTCGCTTCATCGCTCATCCTCCTGTGGAATGGCGGGAGCATCGGCGACGTACCTGACAAACAGCTGAGAGTTGCTGAGCGCTTTCTCAGCATGGCGACGTGGAGATCGACGGATCTCGTGGCAGCATCCCGCCATGCGCGTGCTGGTGGTGGAGGACGAGGTGCGACTCGCCGACGCCATTGCCCGTGGCCTCACCGCCGAGGGGTACGACGTCGACCTCGCCCACGACGGGCACACCGCTGTGTGGCGGGCACGCGAGCACTCGTACGCGGCGATCGTGCTCGACTTGCTGCTCCCGGGGATGAACGGGTTTCAGGTCTGCGCGACCTTGCGCGCCGAGGACAACTGGACGCCGATCCTCGTGCTGACCGCCAAGGACGGCGAGTACGACCTCGCCGAAGCGCTCGATACGGGCGCCGACGACTTCCTCTCCAAACCGTTCTCGATGGTGGTACTGCTCGCCAGGCTGCGAGCCGTCGCCCGCCGCCGGGCCGAGATCGAGCCGAGCGTGCTGCGCCGCGGCGCGTTGCGACTCGACGTGCGCCGCCGCACCTGCACTCGTGACGGTGTCGACCGCCGGCTGAGCCCGCGCGAGTTCGCGCTGCTCGAGCACTTGGTGCGACAGGGAGACTTCATCAGCTCCAAGGACGAGTTGCTCTCCGAGGTGTGGGGCCCGGACTTCATCGGCGACCCCAACATCGTCGAGGTGTACGTGCGCTACCTGCGCAAGAAGCTCGACGTGGAAGGGCGACGATCACTCATCGAGACGATTCGCGGGATCGGCTACCGGGTGGTCGAGGATGCGTAGCGTGCGCCGCGTCACCGACTCCGTTCGCGTTCGCGTGACGGTCCTGGCCACGGTGCTGGTGGCGGTCGTGCTCGTCGTTGGCGCGTTGATCCTGACGGCCGCCGTCGAACGGCGCCTCGTCAGCGACCGCGAACATGCGGCCGAAGCTGCGGTCGGGGCGACCGTGCAGCAGGTGCAGGAAGGCGTGCCGTTCACGGCGATCTTGCCGGGGCCGTTCGCGGAGGGCGCCGGCGTCGGCATCTTCAACGTCGAGACCGGGGCGCCGGTCGCCGGCGGGGCGGGACCGATCGGGACCGTGCGTGTCCTGCCCGGCAACGCCGAAGCGGGCACGCGCGACATCGTCTTTATCAGCGGGCCCAACCCGCAGGACGTCACGTACCGCACGACAACGGTCGGCGGTGGCCAGTATCTCGTCGTCGGCGTGGCCTCGCTCGCCGAGGTGCGGCGCAGCATCCACACGCTGTGGTCTGAGCTGCGGCTCGGCATCCCCCTGATCGTGCTGGTGGTCGCGCTGGTCGCCTGGTTCCTCGCCGGCCGTGCCCTGCGACCGGTCGAGTTGATGCGCCGCCAGGTCGAGAACATCTCCGGCTCCACGTTGCAGCACCGTGTGCGCGAGCCGCGCAGCCACGACGAGGTGGCGCGGCTGGCGCGCACCATGAACTCGATGTTGTCGAGGCTGCAGTCCTCGCGGGATCACGAGCGGCAGTTCCTCTCCGATGCGTCGCACGAGTTGCGCTCGCCGCTCGCCTCGATGCGCGCCCAACTGGAAACCGGCGAGTGGCCCGATCACGCCGCCGACGTTCGCGCCGAGGCGAACCGGTTGGCGCACATCGTCGACGATCTCGTCGATCTCGCCAAGGCCGACGAAGCGGCGCCGCCCAACACCGAGACCGATCTCGACGAAGTCGTGCTCGAGGAAGTCGCCGCGATTGCGCCCTCGGTCACGGTGCCGATCCACACGGCACGCGTCGGCGCGGCGCGACTGATCGGTGACCGCCCGGCGCTGGCCAGAATGGTCCGCAACCTCGTCGAGAATGCCGGGCGCCACGCGGCGACTGCTGTCGACATCTCCTTGGTGAACGCCGATGGGGCAATCAAGCTCGTCGTCGACGACGACGGCGAAGGCGTTCGAGAGTCCGATCGCGAGCGCATCTTCGAACGCTTCACCCGAACCGACTCGTCGCGCTCGCGCGACACCGGCGGCGTCGGCCTCGGCCTCGCCGTGGTGCGGGCGACGGCGCGCCGGCACGGCGGAGACGTCACCTGCACGCGTTCGCCGGACGGCGGCGCCCGCTTCACGGTCACTTTGATGGGAGTGGGCGTCGAGTCAGGCGACGACGAGTCAGCCTGACGAGCGTGTCAGCGGCGAGGCGCGTTCAGCCGTTGTAGAACGCCGTGAGCCGCGCCGACTCATCGTCCACCTGCCGCCGTTCCGATCGTGTCAGCGTGCGCAACTCGTCGATGACGACGTGGTCTTCGCTCCACTTCCAGGTTGCGGCGACCGAACCATCGACCAACACCGTTCCGACCGACTGCGGATACGCAGTGTCGAAGACCTTGCTGCGCACCGACTCGGGGAGGATGCCCGAGCGACGGCGATGGGCGAGCAGCGTCGCATCCCACGTAGGCAGGAAGCGGACTGGTGCGGGCGCGTCCGGGTCGGGTAACACGCCGTCGGGGA
>DATBKA010000152.1:0-1625 GCA_036556105.1 Ilumatobacteraceae bacterium
GCGCGTTCGGCGAGCGAGTCGTCGCCGGGCTCGTAGACGTCTTGCGGACTGATGCTCATCGGGTGCCCCAGTTGTAGAGCTGCTTGTGCAGCTTGAGATAGACGAATGACTCGGTGCTGCGCACCGACGGAACGGCGCGGATGCGCTTGCTGACTAGGTCGAGCAGGTGGTCGTCGTCCTCGCAGACGACCTCCACCAGCAGGTCGAAGCCACCCGCGGTGATGACGACGTAGTCGACCTCGGCCATGTCGGCGATCTTGCTGGCGACCGCTTCCACGTCGCCCTCGCAGCGGATGCCGATCATCGCCTGGCGCGGGAAGCCCACCTGAAGCGGATCGGTCACCGCGACGATCTGCATCACGCCGGCGTCGAGCAGGCGCTGCACGCGTTGCCGGACTGCGGCCTCGGACAGGCCGACGGCTTTGCCGATCGCCGCGTAGGGCCGGCGTCCGTCGGCCTGCAGCTGCTCGATGATGGCCTTCGACACGTCATCGAGCACGGCGCCGTTGACCCGGTCTCTGCCCGTCATGGTGCCTGATCCTCGCGACCCGGATCGGCTTTGGCAAGTGATTCCGTGGTCTGTCGAGGGGATTTTTGCTGAATCTGTCGTCTAGGCACCTCGCGACTATTGATACCGACCTCATCCTGACTAGGCTGCGCAGCACGTCCCCACCACGCGTTCGCCATCACTCGCGAGGAGTCAGGTTGAGCACCCGCACCCTGCGCAACTTTGTCAACGGCCGACAGGTCGACGCTGCCGACGGCCGCACGTCCGAGGTCGTCAACCCAGCCACCGGCGAGGCGTACGCCACCGCGCCGCTCTCGTCGTCGGCCGACGTCGATGTCGCGATGCAGGCCGCGGCGTCGGCATTCGAGGCGTGGCGCGACACAACGCCGAGCGAGCGGCAGCGCGCTCTGCTGCGCATCGCGGACGCGATCGAGTCGCGTGCCGAGGAGCTGGTCGCGATCGAGGTGGAGAACACCGGCAAGCCGACCGGGCTCACCATGTCGGAGGAGATCCCGCCGATGGTCGACCAGATCCGGTTCTTCGCCGGGGCGGCGCGGATGCTCGATGGCCTGTCGGCGGGTGAGTACATGGCCGGGCACACGTCGTTCATCCGCCGCGAGCCGATCGGGGTCGTCGCCCAGGTGACCCCGTGGAACTACCCCATGATGATGGCGGTCTGGAAGTGGGCACCAGCGATTGCCGCCGGCAACACCGTCGTGCTCAAGCCGTCGGACACGACACCCGCGTCCACGCTGCAGATGGCCGAGATCATGGCCGAGTTCCTGCCCGACGGCGTGTTCAACGTCGTCACCGGCGACCGCGACACCGGCCGTGCACTGGTCGAGCACCCGACGCCGCAGATGGTCTCGATCACCGGCTCGGTGCGCGCCGGCATGGAGGTTGCCGGCTCAGCGGCGCGTGACCTCAAGCGCGTTCACCTCGAGCTCGGCGGCAAGGCGCCGGTGGTGGTCTTCGACGACGCCGACCTGGAGGCCGCGGCCGAGGCGATCGCGGTCGCCGGCTACTTCAATGCGGGCCAGGACTGCACCGCGGCCACCCGGGTGCTTGCCGGCCCAGGCATCCACGACGACTTCGTCTCAGCCTTGGCTCAGCAGGC
>DATBKA010000153.1:0-3791 GCA_036556105.1 Ilumatobacteraceae bacterium
CGCCGGCGCCGATGACGCCGACGGCGGCGCCGAGCTGCATCAAGTTGTACGTCCCTCCGAGAGTGACCCGACCAATGACGAAGCCGTCGTCGCTCGTGACACCGCGGACTCTGTGCGGCGAGGTGAGCCGGAGGATCAGCATCGCCAGCCTGCTGCCCAAGCCCACGACCACAGCGCCTGTGGCGACACCCCCGACGACGATGACCCGCATCGCCTCTGCAAATGATCGTCGGACCATGACTGGACAGACGCACGAGTTCGACAATCGGGTGACGCCGTGTCACCCAGTCGCCGGGGCAGATCGTCCGTCAGGAAATGTGGCTGCTCGGCGACTGGCAGGCTGTGCCTGTGCCTGCCTTGGCGATTCCGGTGCGTGCGCGGCCGAGTCCGATCCTGTGGGCGATCGTCGCCGCTCGTCTCGGCGGGGAAGCCATCACCGTCGAAGCGGAGGAGTTGGTCGTCAAGCTGTTTCAGGCCGAAGGCCGATCGCTCGTGCGTCTGGCGCGGCTGTTCGTCGACGATCGCGATGCCGCCGAAGATCTCGTCCAGGAGGCATTCCTTCGTCTGGCCAGACATGCGGGAAGGATCGATGCGACCGATCGCGCCCCTGCCTACCTGCGCTCGATCGTGTTGAACCTTGCTCGCGATCACAACCGTCGCGGTCTCGTGTCTCTCAGACACCATGCGGCACGCGGCCGCGACGTCGATGTCGTCGAGGACACGGTCGGTGACCGGCTGGTCCGGTCGGAGGAGCACGCGCGGGTGCTCGACGCCGTGCGCCGGCTTCCGGTCCGCCAACGCGATTGTGTGACGCTGCGGTACTTCGAAGAGCTGTCGATCGACGCGATCGCCTCCACGCTCAGCATCTCGGTGAACTCGGTGAAGACCCACTTGCAGCGCGCCATGGCCGCGCTCGACCGGATGCTGGTCGAGGGATGAGCGACATCACGCTCGAGCACCGATTGATCGAGGCGTTCGCCGACGCTCGCTCTTCGGTCGACGCCAACCCAGATCTCTTCGAACGCGTCGCCCTCTCGATCGAGGAGATGGACGTCCGTCGCCGCTTCCGCTGGAAGCTCGTGGGTGGTCTCGTCGCCTTCTTCTTCGCCAACACCGTGTTGGCGCTCGCTCTCTCGGACTACGACAACAGGAGGTTCATCATGCCGTGGTGGGTCATCGAACTGATCACCAACATCGTGCTCGTGGCGCTGGCAATCTGCCTCGGTCCGTTCATCAAGCGCTTCGGCCGTTCGTACGCGGCCGACGTGTTCCGAGCCAACCCGCGCACCGGGAAGAGCTACCTCGTCCTGACCGATGTCGCCTACTACCTGATCTTTGCCTCGTTCGTAATGTTCACCGTGACGTTCGTGGAGAAGACGAACTGGCATGGATCCGTCGGTGAGCAGCTCAAACACGAGGTGGCGCGAGTCGGTGGGATCCTGTTGATCATGGGCGTGCTCCACGCCGCCAACGTCGTCGCCCTGCCGGTGATCGCCAGCCTGCTGACCAACAACAAGCGAATGGAAGACACCAGTCACCCCGCTGCCGGTGCCGGCGGCCCGCCGCTCGGGCCCGGTACGTGGATCCTGCGCGTCGAGCCGTTGCCCGGCACGGCACCGGCAGACGACACCGACTGACCTTCGTCTCCTCGCCCGTTTCTCCTGCGCACCCCGCGGGTATTGGCGATGAATGGTGTTAACCACCTTCTCCGCGGGCCCACGGCGATGACCTCGGCTCACCCTCCGAAGAAGACGCTCGGCATCGGGCTGCTGGTGGCCGCCGGTGTCGCACCGGGCGTTGCCTGGATCCTCCTGTTGCTGGCGGAGTCACACGTCGACGACACCACGTGCGGGCTCGGATCGCATCGTGGTCGCCGCGAGTGGTTCGGTGGCTCAACACCCTTGCCGCTGTTGGTGCTGGCGGCGGCTGCCATCGCGCTGACGGTCGGCGGTGGGGTAGTGCTGTTCCGGTCATGGCGCGCGGCCCGGCGCGCGTCGGGCAAGATCGCCGAGACGCGCGCCACGATGGCGTTGGTGTCACTCGTGTCCATCTGCCTGTTCGTCCCACTGGTCGCGGCGACCGTGGTGCGGGTCCTGTCGGTGGACGCGTGTTGAGTCAGTCAGGGCGACACGCGAGGCGCGGTCAGGCGGTGGCAACCGCGATCAACAGGTCGGCGATCGACTGTGGCCGGCCGAGGAACGGGGAGTGGTCGGTGGCGATCTCCACCGAATGAGTCGTCCGCTTGGCCATGATTCGTTGTAGGTCTGGGTGAATTGCGTTGTCGATGGAGCAGGCCACGAACGTCGACGGGTGTGCACGCCACGCGCACGCCTCGACGGGCTGCCCGAAGTTGCCCATGCGGTGCCGGCCGAGACGGGGCACTGCCCACGCGGCGACGTCGGGAGGACAGTCGTTGTAGAACAGCGGCACGGCCATCTCCGCCCGAACGGTGGTGGTCTCTCCGTCGTCGTCGGTGATCAACGCATCGGCGAGACGAGGGCGGCCGGTGTGGTCGAGCTTGACGGCGCGGGCCTCGTCGGCTGCCGCGTTGGCGACGGCCTCACCAGGCTCCAACGCGAATGCAGCGACGTACACCAGGTGAGCAACGCGGTCGTGCACGCCGGCCTCGGTGATCACCGCTCCGCCATAGGAGTGACCGACGAGCACGACTGGCCCGGCGATCGCCTCGAGCACCGCTGTGACTGCCTGTGCATCACCGTGCAAGTCCGCCAACGACTCCATGTTCTCGCCGCGCCCGGGCAGGTCGACGGAGACGACCTGCAGACCGGCATCAGCGAGCAACGGGGTGACGAAGTCCCAACACCATGCGCCGTGCCACGCGCCATGGACGAGGACGAGTGTCGGTCGCGATCTGCTCACCATCCGCCGAGACTACGTCGTCAACCTGCCCTCGATTCTTGACTCTTGTGAGGACATGAATCGACTGCACGTTCATGTCCTCACAAGATGTCCGGGCGGTCAGCGGCTGATGAACATGGCCAGCGCGGCGGCGACCATCACAGCAACGGTGAGCCATCCCAACGTGGAGGCAAGTCGCCCGTTACGGCGGTGACCCATGATGGACGCGTCTCCAGAGATGAGCATGATCGCGATCAGGAACGGGGCTGCGGCAAGCCCGTTGACGATCGCCGAGATCACGAGGAGTCGGATCGGGTTGACCCCCACCAACGAGAAGACCGTGCCACCGACGGTGCCGACGGCGACGAGGATGTAGAAGGTTGGGGCGCGCCGCGGCTCGTTGGAGAAACCCCACGGCTTGTTGAACAACCCTGCCAGCCCCACCGACGCCGATGCGGCGAGGACGGGCACGGCGAGGAACCCGGTGCCGATGAACCCGGCCGCGAACAGGGTGCTCGCCATCTTGCCGGCGATCGGTTCGAGCGCCTTGGCGGCTTCTGCGGCGCTGTCGATCTGGGCGGAGCCGTCCTTGCCGAGCGTCGATGCAGTGGCGACGATGATCGCGAACATCACGACGTTGCTGAGCCCCATGCCGACGAACACATCGAAGCGGGCGTGGCGCAGCTTCGCCGCGGCGCGCTTGGGGCGGCGACGATCGAGGGGCACGGCAGCGGACCCACCGATCGGCTCGGCCTCCATGTCTTCGACTCGGTGTGCGGTCTGCCAGAAGAACAGGTATGGCGACAACGTCGTGCCCAGCACTGCGACGAGGAGACCGAGGTACGTCGAGTTGAACTGCACGTCGGGCACGAACGTGTGCTTCAGCACGGGGCCCCACTCGACGTTGGCGACGGCGAGCACGACGATGTACG
>DATBKA010000154.1:0-1774 GCA_036556105.1 Ilumatobacteraceae bacterium
GACGTCAGAGAGACGGGTGGCTCGGCTTGACTCGACTCAGGTTTGGTCCCAACAGCCGTGCTTCCGCTCGTCGTCCGTTCCGCGCTGATCGGCGAGTCATCGAGGACGAGGTGAGTAGTTGTCGTCGCAGAGGCGGCTCCCTCGACGACCCGAACAGGCCGGGGGTCCTGTGACTCCGCGGCGGCGGGCGACCCCAGGGTGGCGGCAGTGAGCACACTGGCTGTGATCACACCGCCGATCGCGTTGCTGGCGGCGGAGACGAGCGGCGCCTGACCGACGACCGGGAGGTTTGACAGCCAAGCCAAGGGCCCGAGGGCGAACTGCAGACGGCGCAAACCGATGTTCAGGAAAGCTCGCACCACCACGGGGTCGAACTGGGTGCACGAGCACCGAGCGATCTCTTCGCGGGCCGCCGCGGCCGGAATCGGCTTCTTGTACGAGCGCGCCGAAGTCATCACGTCGAATGCGTCCGCCACGGCCACGATGCGGGCACCGAGGTGGATGTCGGCACCACGCAAGCCGCTCGGATAGCCGCCACCGTCCCAGCGTTCGTGATGCTCGCCGATCGTTCGTCGCCACTCACCAAGCCATTCGGCGAGGCACTCGGTCAACGCCAACCCTTCGGCCGGGTGGGTGGTGAGGATCCTCCACTCGTCGTCGGTCGGCCGCTTGTCACTCGCCAGGATCTCCTGGGGAACGCGCAGTTTGCCCACGTCGTGGAGGAGTGCGGACCAGCGCAGCAGGTTCGCTTCGTGCGCGCCAAGGTGCATCTCTTCGACAATGAGATCCGTGTAGGCGCGAACTCGCTCGCAATGACCTCGAGTCAGCCGGTCATGTGCGCTGAGCGCGGCGACGAGCTCCAGCATCTTCGCGGCGCGGTCGATGTCGGTGCTCGCCGCGCCGCTTGCTCGTGTCTCTTCGACGACCTTCTCGAGATGCTTCGTCGTCCCGGTACGCAACGCCAGGCTGAACCGCGAGGGTGCGTGATCCGGGAAGATCAGTGTCATCTTCAGAAGTGCCGTGAGTGGCAGGAGTCGCCGTAGCAGTCGGTCGGCGCCGAGCAACAGCACGGTGGACAACGCTCCGACGAGCAGCCACCACAACCACTTGTTCAGCCCGAGCCGATCCGGAGGGAGGAAGTGCGCGGCACAGAGCGACATCGTCACCGACAAGCCGACCGGCAGCAACGCAATCGCCGCGCGCAGGATGCGCGCCAGCACGGGGTGGGCCTGCCAGCGCGTCTCCGTCGCCGCGTAGTCCATCTGGGTCGGGCCGCTCACCAGGACAATGATCGGTCGCCGAGAAGCAGGTCTTTACGGTCTGTTGCGCCCGCCGACAGGGCCAGCGCTCGGGGCCAAGTCGCGGAGAAGGGAGGCCGGCGATAAGCCCCGTCCCGACCGCTCGGCCTCCGATCCCCTGTGCTCACGCCAAGCCGGCCCACGTCTCCCGTTGGCGCATCGGCGACCGTATACCCACGAGCAGCTCGCGGCGATAGGTCGTTTGGCCTATTGCTGCGGCGACCCGGCTGCGCCCTCGTTTCGGTGGTCGACGTCGATGTCGATGTCTGGTCACCGGCCTGTGGGTGTCGCCACGGGATTAGATTCGGGCCATGCCGTTCACCGTCGACCGCGGGATTCACCACGTGGCGTACGCATGCAGGGATCTCGAAGCGACCAACCGTTTCTACACCGAGCTGATGGGCTTCGAGCTCGTCCACACGGAGATCAGCCAAGTCGAGGGCGGATTCTTCCGTCACGTGTTCTACGACACCGGA
>DATBKA010000155.1:0-1789 GCA_036556105.1 Ilumatobacteraceae bacterium
GCGGCTCGACACCGCCACCGGAGTGTTCACCAACGCGGCATTGATCGACGACGTGCTGGCGCGACTCGCCGAGGTCCGGCCGCCCGCACCCGATCGAGCAAAGCTCGCCAAGACCGTCTCGACTCCGATCGGCACACCCGAGGAGCAAGCGATCGATGGATGGCGCGCCTTCGGGATCCGTCATCTGGCGTCGATGTCGGCGCGCCGGCGGATCGAACAGGCGCCCTCGCCGATCCTGGCAATCGTCGACGAGCGCGCTGCCGAGCTGGAGCGACCGCTGCTCGGTGTCACGACCGACGGCACCGTTCGCAGCGGTCTGCGTTCACTCGGCGGCCGCAAGGTCGACACTCGGCCCATCGCCGACGCGGCCAGTGCGTTCCTGCAAGCGCTGACGTCCGACCAACGCGCCCAGGCGACCTTTCCGTTCGACGCGATGGAGTGGAGGATGTGGATCAACGTCCACATGAATCACTTCCGCCACGGCGTCATGCTCGAAGACCTTTCCCAACCGTTGCGAGATCGCGCCCTCGAGATCGTCCGCGCCACGATGTCGGCGCGCGGCTTCCACCACGCCCGCTCGATCATGCGCATCAACGAGCTGCTCGCCGAGCTCACCGGTGACTACGACGCGTTCGGTGAGTGGCCGTACTTCGTGTCGATCTTCGGTTCCCCGGAGTCCGGCGACCCGTGGGGTTGGCAGATCGACGGTCACCACCTGTGCGTCAACACGGTGGTGTTCGAAGGGCGCATCGTGATGACACCGACGTTCATGGGCGCCGAGCCGAAACGGATCAACCTCGGCCATCTCGCCGGCCTGTCGCTGTTCGAGCCCGAGGAGAAGCTCGGCCTTGATCTGATCCGTGCCCTCGCGCCGTCGCAGCGCGAGCGGGCGATCATCCACCCGTCGCTGCATCCCGACGAGATCTCGCCCAGCCTCCAGAACCTGTTCGACGGCAGGATGCAGGCGGGTGCGTTCCACGACAACCTCGTCGCCGCCTATCAAGGCGTCGCCGGCACGGACATGACCGACGCACAACGGCGGGTCCTCCTCGCCCTGATGGGCACGTATGTCGACTGGCAAGGCGACGGGCACGCCGACGTCAAGCGCGAGGAAGTCGCGGCCCACCTCGACGACACGTGGTTCTCGTGGTACGGCGGCTTCGACGACGAGGCGCCGTTCTACTACCGGGTGCACAGTCCGGTGATCCTCATCGAGTTCGACCACCATCCCGGCGTGGCGTTCGACAACGAGGTGCCGAGTCGCCATCACGTCCACACCGTCGTGCGCACCCCGAACGGCGGCGACTACGGTGCCGACCTCCTCCGCCAGCACTACGAGGACTTCGATCATCACGACGGCCGCCACCACGCCCGCCACTGATCGAGGGCTGTCCCCGCTGATCTATTCTGCGCGACGCACGAGCCGGATTCGGCCGATGCGACTCAACGGAAGGGGAAGACATGGCAACGGTTCCCGACTCGCACCGTGACCTGCTCGACGCGCCGGTGGCGACGCTCGCCACGATCGGCGCTGACGGTCGCCCGCAGTTGTCGGCGGTGTGGTTCCTCGCCGATGACGACGGTGTGCGCATCTCGCTCAACACCGCCCGGCAGAAGACGAAGAACCTCGCCAAGCGGTCGCCGGCGACGTTGTTCATCCTCGACACCGCCAACCCGGCCCGATATCTCGAGATCCGTGGCGACGCCACCCTCGAACCCGATGACGACTACGCGTTCGCCGATCAAGTCGGCGCCAAGTACGGCGGCATCGACCTGCGCACCATCGACC
>DATBKA010000156.1:0-6551 GCA_036556105.1 Ilumatobacteraceae bacterium
CACCGGCCCTGCGCCGCGGCCCGACTCACCGCTCGCCGCGGCCGCCGCGTCGGCCTACAGCGGCGCGTCCGAAGCGTGGGCCGACGTCGCCCCGAGTCGGGCCCTCGACGCGACGTGGAGCCTGATCCGCGCCACCAACGCCTACCTGGAGGCCCACGAACCGTGGAAGGCCGACCCCGGCGCAGCGGTCGACGCCGTGATGGGTGACGCGCTGGAGGCGCTGCGCATCGTCGCCATCCTGGCCTCGCCGGCGATCCCCGACACGTGCCAGACGGTCTGGGAACGCCTTGGTCTGCCGGGCCGCGCCGACCACCAGCGGCTGCCGGCCGCTGCGCAGTGGGGCGGGTACCCCGGCGGGCTGACCGTGACCAAGGGCGAGTCGCTCTTCCCGCGCAAGACCCTCTGACAATGGTGGAGTACACCGACAGCCACTGTCACCTGTACGAGACTCGCGGCGCGTCCGTCGACGACGTGCTTGCCGCGGCGCACGCAGCCGGCGTGACGACGATGATCAACGTCGGCTGCGACGCGTCGACCACCGAGCAGGCGATCGCCCTCGCCGCGCAGCACGACGGGATCTTCGCCACCGCTGGTCTCCATCCGCACGAAGCGAAGAACGGTGTGGAGACCATCACTGCCTACCTCGACGATCCGCACGTCGTTGCCATCGGCGAGTGCGGGCTCGACTACTACTACGACCACTCACCTCGCGACGCGCAGCGCCGCGCCTTCGCCGAGCAGATCCAGTTGGCCAAGCAGCGTGCTCTGCCACTGGTGATCCACACACGCGACGCGTGGGCAGACACGTTCGACATCCTCGACGGCGAAGGTGTGCCGGAGCGGACGATCTTCCACTGCTTCACCGGCGGGCCGGATGAGGTCCGCCACTGCGTCGACCGCGGCGCGTACGTTTCGTTCAGTGGGATCGTCACCTTCAAGACGGCCACCGACCTTCACTCCGCAGCGCAACTGTGCCCGCTCGAGCGAATGCTGGCCGAGACCGACAGCCCCTATCTGGCACCGATGCCGCATCGAGGCAAGACGAATCGCCCGGCGTACGTCGTGCATGTCGTCGCTGCGCTCGCTGAGCTCCGCGGTGAAGACCCTGACCAGGTGCGTGCGGCTACCGTCGCCAACGCATGCCTTGCGTTCCCGGGCATTCGTCCCTAGCCTTTTAGGTCGTCCTCCGGACGGGACACCACACGGCAGCAAATGAACCCCTACGACCGACGTCGCCTCGTCTTGGCTTCCATCTTCACGGTGGCGGCGCTCCCGGCGTTGTGGGTGATCAACCGCAACGAGGCCGATTCGGCTGCTCCGAAGTTGGGGGCGGCGGGCGTCGCCCAGGCAGGCGCCGACTCCGCACCACCGACGTCGGCGTACAAACCCGAGCAACCGATCTTTCTCGACGGCCCGTCAGCAGGCGTGGGGCCGGCGGTCGTCGACATCGTCGTGCCGCGCGGACCAACGGCTACGGAGGCCAGCGGCCGCGCCAGCTTCCGTCGCTACACCGACGCGACTCGCCGACCGTGCACCACCTCGTTGGCGCCGTGGAACGCACTGCTCACCGTGACCAACACGAACAACGGACAGACGACGACGTGCGTCAACAGCACCAGCGGGCCGTTGCCGGCCGGCGTCGACATCGTCATCCACACCGAGATCTTCACGACGATCAGCGATCTCGCCGACGCGCCGGTTCCCGTCCGCATCAGTTGGTGAGCGTGCACACACGCCACGACATCTTGGCGTTGCTCGACGAACACGGCCTGGCACCGCGTCGCGACCTCGGCCAGAACTTCGTCGTCGACGCCAACACCGTGCGCAAGATCGCCCGCCTGGCCGAGGTCGGCCCGGGTGACCACGTGGTCGAGATCGGAGCCGGTCTCGGCTCGTTGACGCTCGCCCTTGCCGAGACAGGCGCCACCGTGACCGCGATCGAGGTCGATCGCGGGATCGCCCACGCGCTGCGCACGGTCGTCGCCGCCCACCCGAACATCTCCGTCGTCGAAGCCGACGCGATGAGCGTCGAGTGGTCGGCGCTGCTCGCCAGTTCGCCGGCATGGGTGTTGGTCGCCAACCTTCCGTACAACGTGGCCACTCCTCTCGTGTGCGATCTGCTCGACCAGGTGCCGGCCATCTCGCGAATGCTGGTGATGGTGCAGCGCGAGGTCGCCGAACGGTTGTGCGCCTCCGCGGGCACGGAGGCCTACGGCGCGGTGAGCGTCAAGGTCGCCTATTGGGCGACGGCACGGATCGCCGCCACGGTCCCGGCCAGTGTGTTCGTGCCGCGGCCGAACGTCGAGTCGGCGCTCGCCGACATCCGCCGCCGGCCATCGCCGGCGGTCGACGTGCCCGCCGAGCCGCTCTTCCGCCTCGTTCGCATCGCCTTCAACCAACGACGCAAGATGCTGCGCCGATCGTTGGCCGGAGAGATCGCGCCGGACGTCTTCGAGCGCGCCGGGATCGACCCGACGCGCCGTCCCGAGGAGCTCGACATCGTCGAGTGGGGAGAGCTGACACGCGCCTGGCGGGCTGCATGACGACGACGCGCGTGGCTGCACCGGCGAAGTTGACGCTGAGCCTGCGCGTCACGGGTCGGCGCGACGACGGCTATCACTTGATCGACGCCGAGATGGTCACGCTCGAGTGGGCCGACATGTTGACGATCGACGCCTCGGCGACGGGTCTCAGCGTGGACGGCCCGTACGCCGCGGGAGTACCGCTCGACGAGACCAACTTGGTGGCGGGCGCGTTGCGGCTCGTCGATCGTCGTGCTGCCGTGCACATCCACAAGTCGCTTCCACGCGGCGGAGGGCTCGGTGGCGGTTCCGCCGATGCCGCCGCCATCCTGCGGTGGGCTGGTTACGACGACGTGACCGGCGCGGCAGCACTCGGTGCCGACGTCCCGTTCTGCCTCGTCGGCGGACGAGCACGGGTCAGCGGGATCGGTGAGATCGTCGAGCCGTTGCCGTACGAGCCGATCGAACTCACCCTGATCGTTCCGCCGCTCGCGGTCAGCACACCCGCGGTGTACCGGGCGTGGGACGACCTCGATGGCCGCCGCGCCATGGGAGCCAACGATCTCGAGCCGGCGGCCCTCGCCGCCTTCCCCGCGCTGGCCGCGTGGCGCGATCGCATCTCCGATGCGGTCGCGATCAAGCCGATGTTGGCAGGAAGCGGCGCGACGTGGTTCCTGCGCGGTCATCACGACCTCGCCGCGGTGCTGCCCGACTGTCTGGTGGTGCAGACGCGCACGCGTCGCTAGACGCGACAACGGCCGCCCGGCGTGCAGGCGGCCGTCGATCGTCAGACGGTGAAGAGGGTCGTCACTTGCCGCGTTGGCGCTGGTGACGGGTGCGGCGCAGCATCTTCTTGTGCTTCTTCTTGCGCATCCGCTTGCGGCGTTTCTTGATCAACGAACCCATAGCTCGTGAGACACTACAGGTTCCCCTACCTGCGACCCAACGCCGGTTGCCCGATCGTGCGGTCAACGCGACCCGATCGACGGCCCCGTGTCGCTGGCCGCTGGCGGTGCCGATCCGTACGTTGACCTCATGGCTGAAGAAGACGAACCAGTTCAACTGAACGCAGAGCTGGAGGTGGAGCTGACGGCATACGGGTCGCTCGACCTCGACTCAGAGTGGGTCACGTGGCTTGCCGAGTCGGCGGAGATCCCCGCCTCGGTCTCCGGCGTCGATCCGAGCATCTCGTACGACGACGACGGCACGACCGCCTACGCCTGAGGAAGGAGCAGCAGCCATGCCACACCCAGAACTTCGGCGCGACAGCTCCGACACCAACGAGGTCCGCTTCTTGCAGGAACGGCTGCAGGACGTGTTGCGCAACGAAGGCATTCGTCTCAGCGCCGTCGACGGCATCTTCGGTCCGATCACCGAGGAGTCCGTGAAGCATCTCCAGCGCCAGCACGGCCTCGCCGACGACGGGATCGTCAACGACGCCACGTGGGAGATCCTCGATCCGGGCTCGACGTCGTCCGGGTCCTCGGGGTCGACCGGGCCGGCGACACCGACGACGTTGCGGATGCGCCCACTCGACATCACCGTGCCCTACCAACTGCGCATCGATTGGGACATGGTCACCCTCCAACAGATGAACCTGCAGCTCAGTCAGTTCTCCGTGCACACGACACCGAACACCCAGCTCCAGTTCCTCAACCCCGTCGGCAAGCTGTTCGGAGCGGGGGGCATCGAGGTGCTCCACCGCGAGGTGCAGTCATGGCCGAACTGGTTCGTCGACTGGAGCACCAGGGCAACCATCGACTTCTCCAAGTCGGCTGGGATCCAGTTGCACCTCAACAACCAGGCCGAGATCGGTCTGCGTCCGCTGCGCGGCGTGTCGCTGACCGCGCAGGGAAATCTCAATCTCACCTGGCGGCCGATGGACGGAACAGGGAGCATCCAACCATCGGGCGGCGTCTACCTCAAGATCAACATCTTGGAGTTGCTACCGAGGTGAGGCCTGGGCGCGACCCGCCCAGTCTTGACGAGTCATCGTCCACCGGCAATCGATGCCGACCTCGCCGGGCGAGGTGATCGAGTCCTGCGTTTCGCCCTCGAAAGTGAAGCCGAGCCGTCTCGGCACACCGGCGCTGGCGACGTTGGCCTTGTCGTGGTGGATCTCGACGCGCTCGATGCCGTCGACCGCGAACGCCACGGTGGTCAACGCCTCTGCAGCCTCGGTGGCGATCCCGCAGCGGGCGTGCGCGGGATGAACCCAGTAGCCGATCTCGAGCACGCCCGGCCCGCGCCGAGTGTGCAGACCCGAACCACCGACGACGACGTCATCCTTGAAGATGCCAACGACGAGCTCGCCGCCCTCGTCCCATTCACGCTGCCACTGCTCGATCAAGGCGGCGCGGTCTTCGACCTTCACCGGCTCTGCCGCCACCCACGGCATCCACGGCCGTAGATGGTCGAGGCTCTCGAGGATCGCCGTCGAAAGCCGTGGCGCGTCAGCGGGAGTCCAGCGACGCAACGTCAGCCGCTCAGTGTGGATGACATCCCGAGGCCGGTCCATGCTCCAGTTTCGCGGAACCGTTGCGCCGGTTCAGTACGAATTGGCGCGTGATGGAGCTTGCAGCGCGTTGGTACCGGCTCTCCACGCCGCGTCGAGGTCAGCGCCCGGCGGGAATCGGTCGGCGAGCTCGAGGCTCGTCATCCCATGGGCAAACGCCCACGCGGCGCGGGCCAGATCCGCATCGCCGCCGCAGGCCTCCAGGATCGGAGCGGCTGCGCCAGCTTCCACGCCCTCCGGCAACCGATCGCGCTCAAGTGGTCGATTCGTCATCAATAGGTAGAGATGTGGGTGGGCGATGCCCCATGCTCGATACGCACGGCCGAGGGCGACGAGCCGCTCCGTTGAACCGCTCCCCGCTGCGGCGAACGCCTCGGTCAGCTCGATGAAGCCAGCCGTGACGAGCGCCGCCTCCACCGAGGACTTGTCGGCGAAGTGCTTGTACAGCGAGGGGGCTTTGATGCCGAGCTTGTCAGCGATCGCGCGCATGGTCACCGCTTCCGATCCACCGGATTCGAGCAGCCCGCGTGCCGCAGCAACGATCTGCGCCTTGCGGCCCGACAGCTCAGTCACGCTGCCAGCCGTCCTTCGCGCGCAGGCGGTAGCCGGCGGTCCGATCCATGGCGATGTGGGTGAGCCACGACACCCCGGCGACGAGCCAGAAGGCGCCGATCGCCCCTGACGACGCGACAGCTATCAGCGCGAGTGGGATCCAGGGTCGGTGGACCAGGTTGTAGATCGGGACGGCGCGCGGTGGCAGTTGCCCTTTTGCCGCAGTCGCGCCGAGCCCGGCGAGGAACGACAGATCTGGCGCCATGATGAAGGCGAGGATCGGCCACGGTCCGAGGTGGTTCTGCGCGGACTCGACGATCGCCACGGCGAGCAGGCCGGCTGTGATCGCCAGCCATGTTGCTCGGTGTCGGTGTCGGACGATCGGGGATTGGACGGGCGGGGTGGTAGCCGACCGGTCGGTGAGCGTGGTGGTCATGATGTGTCTCCTAATGAAGCTAACGGTGTTAGCCATCTTACGCTAACGCCGTTAGCTTGTCAAGGGGCAAGTCGGCGAAGACACTCATCGAGACTGATCATCCCTGGTCAGATACCGTGTTACACCCCGCATGTAGGGTGGTGTTCAGCGACTTCCCCGGTTGTTCATCGAGATCGTTGAGATGCCCGAGGGAGGTGTCGCGTGGGTGTGTTCGAGTCGTTGCTAGCGATCGATCTGACGACGGCCAGCCGCAACGCCGTGGCGGCCGGGTTGGCCGAGTCGCGCCGGTTGCGGGCTCGTCTCGACGCCTTCGATGTTGCCGCGGCACGTCGCTTGGACGAGTTGGCAAGGGTGTCGCCATCGATCTTTCCCGAGCGTGTCGTCGCCGACGCGGCCAAGGTCAGCGTCACCGAAGCCGCACGCAACTTCGAACGGGCCCGCACCATCGACACCGTCGCCGAGATCGGCGAGGTCCTCGCTGCTGGGGAGACGACCGCTGGTCATGTCGACGTCGTCAGCCGCGCCC
>DATBKA010000157.1:0-1809 GCA_036556105.1 Ilumatobacteraceae bacterium
GGCGACCGCGTCAACGACGCCAATGCCTGGGTGTCGATCGGTCCGTTCTCGTTGCAGCCTTCCGAGTTCTTGAAGCTCGCCGTGCTGCTGTACTGCGCCAACCTGCTCGCCAAGCGACACGACGAGATGGGCAACCCGAACCGCACGCTGATCCCGGTGATGATCGTCGCCCTCGCCGGCAGCGGCCTGTGCCTCGTGCAGAGCGACCTCGGCTCGGCCATCGTCCTCGCCTCGATCGTGTTCGTCGTCGCCTTCATCGCCGGCGCGCCGTTGCGGCCGATGACGACGTTCGCCGCCCTCGGCGTGTTCGCGTCCTTGGTGTTCGTCGCGTCCAGCCCGCGGCGCGAGGCGCGGTTCACCGCGTTCCTCGACATCGCCGCGCACAAGGACCACCTCAGCTATCAGACGTACCAGGCGATGATCGCGCTTGCCCAGGGCGGGATCGCCGGGGAAGGTGTCGGCCAAGGCAAGAACAAGCTCGGCGACTTCCTGCCGCTGGCACACAGCGACTTCATCTTCGCCGTGGTGGCCGAGGAGCTCGGCATGATCGGGGTGGTGGCCGTGCTCGGCGGCTTCCTGATCCTGGCCTACGCCGGCATCCAGGTCGCGCTGGCCACGCAGGACCGCTTCGCCAGCCTGCTCGCCAGTGGCATCGTCAGCTGGTTCGTGGTGCAGACGGTGATCAACGTCGGCGGCGTGACCGGACTGATGCCGGTGACGGGCTTGACCTTGCCGTTCTTCTCCGCTGGCGGCAGCTCGCTGTTCGTCACCATGACCGCGGCCGGTCTGTTGCTCAACGTCGCCCGCAACGTGAGGTGACCGTGACTGCCGCGAACACCACCTTTGCCGTGGTGACGGGCGGAGGCACCTCGGGACACGTGCTTGCCGCGTTGTCGGTCGCCGATGCGCTCGTCGCTCGTGGGCACGACCGCAGTGAGCTCTACTACGTCGGCACCAGCCGCGGCGTCGAGCGGCGACTGGCCCCGGCGAGTGGCTACGAACACACGTTGCTCGACGTGATCGGCTTGCAGCGGCGCGTCTCACGGCGCAACCTCACGTTCCTGCCGAAGTTGGTGCGGTCCACATACCAGGCGTTCGGACTCATCGGCCGGCTGCGACCGCAGGTGATCGTCAACGTCGGGGGATACGCAAGCTTCCCGGCGACTGCAGCTGGCGTGCTCCGGCGCGTGCCCATCGTGGTGGTCAGCTACGACCGGCGGCCGGGCCTGGTGTCGAAGTTGATGGCCCGGCGCGCTGCGGCCTGCGCCGTGGCATACGAGGGCTCGTCGCTGCCGCGCGCCGTCGTCACCGGCGCACCCATCCGGCGCGAGGTGCTCGCCGTCGACCGCAAGCGCGAGAGAGCCGCGGCACGAGCCCAGCTGCGCCTGCCTGCGGATCGTTTCGTTGTCGCCGTGTTCGGTGGGTCGCTCGGCTCACAACGGCTGAACGAGGTGGTTGTCGACACCGTCGATCGGCTCGCCGAACGCCGCGACATCGCCATCTACCACATCGTCGGTGAGCGGAACCTGCCGGTGAGCGCGCCCGGTCGCGATGGTCGGCAGGGCATCATGTACCGAGTGGTTGGCTATGAGGACCGGATGCCGCTCGTGTACGCAGCAGCGGACCTGATGATGACACGGGCAGGAGCAGCGACGATCGCCGAGCTGGCCGTCGTCGGGATGCCCGCAGTGATCGTTCCGTGGCCGGCCGCCGCCGAGGACCACCAACTCGACAACGCCCGCCAGCTCAGCGATCGTGACGCAGCGATTCTCATGGAAGAGCGCGATCTGTCGGTCGATCGCTTGGTCG
>DATBKA010000158.1:0-4595 GCA_036556105.1 Ilumatobacteraceae bacterium
CGTGTGGCCCGGCGAGTCGCCGGGCCACACGATCCACGACCCGATCAGATGTGCAACGCGGAAATCCTGGTTCCCCAGTTGGCAAATGCGGTGCGGGTGCCACCGCAGCTGCCGATGTTGGTGAAGTCGCCGAGGTACTCCTCCAGCGTGCACGACTGCTCGATCGACTCGCTGGCGAGCCAGAGCGTGTCGCCGTCGATCACCGCCGCGCCGTAGTCGCCCCAACGAGGGCGGCCGCCTCCGAGAGGCTCGTATCCGGTGAACCCGTCTTGCGGACCGACGCCTTCGGAGACGATCCGCACGGTCGGGTTCTTGTCGCTGACGACCGTGTACGACGCGCTCGGATAGTGATCGGCTCCGGTCACGGTTGCGGCCATCACGACTTTGCCACTCGACGACACGGCGAGCGCGGGGTAGGTCACGTCGTGGTCGCGCAGCGCGATGTATCCGGATCGTTTGACTTCGGCTTCGCGCAACGCGCCATGCTCCACCTTCGGGCGAACACTCATCCAGAGCACGCCGGCACGTGTCTGGTTGCCGAGACGCACGCCAGTGCCGACCGCGCCATAGAGGCGGCCACCGGTGTAGATCACCTGGTTCATGCGCGTGTCGCTGGAATCCAACGGTGAGAGCTGCTGGACGTCCGCGGGTGCCGCGTCGAGGAACAGCCACCAGCAACCCAGTCCGACGTCGAACAGGTCGCTGCGATCGTTGAGGCAATCGCGCAACGGCGTCGGGCCGTCCTTCTGTGTCGCCTGTGGCGGCATCGTGTAGCGATCGGCCTTGATGAGCTTGTTGCTGAGACGCAAGGCCGGTGTCGCCGAATCGATCGAGCTGGTGTTGGTGATCGCCCACACGCCGATCCGGTTCTCGCTGGCGGCGAGGTTTCCGGTCTCCGACCCGTCGCCCAGCGTCGAGCTCAAGAAGAACTCGGTGCCGCCACTGGCCAATGCCTCCTGGCCTGGAGGTGACACGGCCGGCCACACGGTGAAGCTGCGGAACGGCCCGAGCACCGGGCCCTCGAACGACACCATCGTCGGCGACGCTGCGCCGGCGACGAGCTGCGACTTCGAGAAGGCATAGATCTGCGCGCCCGTGTACGCCGCTCCGCCCTCGGTGCCATCGCCGAAGAAGGAATACTCGTTCGTCGTCAGGTAGACGCCGTATTTGTCGGTGCCGATGTGCGGGAAGTCACCGATGCAGGCCGCCGGGTTCGTCATGCCTGGCGGAGGCGTGACCTCGGGATCACATCCGTGATTCGGCGTGCCGTCGGTGCCATCGTTCTGCACCGCGAGCTTGTAGCGATTCCACGTTCCCGTCGGGTCGGAGCTGGTGCTGACAGCGAAGTCGAGCCGGTTCTTCCCGGTGAACTGACCGTTGGCCGGATCCTGGTCGAGGGTCAGCACGGCCATGAAGAACCTTCCGACATCGGCGTCGTAGTAGCAGATCGGGTCTGTCAGGAACGCGCCGAACACACCCGTCGTACGATCGATCGCCGGCGGGTATCCGAAGAACTCGTTGTACGAGATCGTCGGGCTGACCGGGTTGCCGGCCTTGTCGTACACGCGCAGGACGGTGTTGACGCCCTCGAGCACGTGATCGGGACCGACGCAGAGCGCCTGATCGGGGGGTTCGTTGGAGAACTGGTTGCCGCCATTGGCCAGCCGGGTGTCACGGTGGTTGAGCCCGGCGAACGTCAGCGCCAGTTCGGGCCCGGCGGATCCGAGCCGGTTCGGTCGAACGCGCGGCGCGGTTCCCGAGTGCGGCGGTTCGCCGCCTTCACCTTCGTCGCCTTCGGCGGCGTGCAGCTCCGGGTTGCCGACACCGTCGACACCCGTGGTTCCCGCCAACCCCGACAGGGTGACGGATCCGGCACTGATCAGTCGGCCATCGGCGGCTTGCACCGAATCGGCGGACTCGACGATCAGTGGAGCTGCGATCAGCGTCGCAACACACAAGTACCTCAGTCTTTTCACGAGCTTCCTTTCTCTACTGCCTCGTTGCAGAGGAACGGCCACCGCGCGACTGCGATCCTCGCACGCTCCCCGGCGCAATGCGAGACCCTGCGGGTGAATTCTGCGCAATCCGGGCGAGGGACCATTCGGTTACCCTTCCGCGCATGACGGCCGCACTCGTCGCCATCGTGGTGGCCGTCGCTGCCGCTGTCGGTGCGGGCGTGGTGCGTCACCGTCGACCACACCAGCGGCCGGTGGCGATCGATCCGTTCGTGCTCGGTGAGCCGTGGCGACGACACGTGAGTGCCGCGCAGGCGGCACGGCGGCGCTACGCCGAGATCGTCGCCGCGACACCGGCCGGACCGCTGCGCTCCAACATGGAATCGATCACCCGCCAGGTGCAGCACGGCGTCGAGGAATGTTGGATGATCGCCAAGCGCGGTGACGAGCTCGACACCGCCCTGCGGCGACTCGACACGACATCGCTGCGCAGCTCGATCGAGCTGGCCCAGGACGACGCCACACGCGCCTCACTGCAATCGCAACTCGCTTCGGCCGACCGGATCCGCACGACGCGCGACGACACCGACGGACGGCTGCGGTTGCTCAACACGCGACTCGGCGAGCTCGTTGCCCAAGCGGCGGAGATCAGCGTCGGGGCCGACACCACGGGCGAGCTCGGCAGCGCCGTCGACGATGTGGTCACCCAACTCGAAGCACTGCGACTCGCCGTCGAAGACGTCAACAACACGCGCCCCGGGGGCGCAGGGCAGGCCCCGCCGGCGCCGTGAGCACGCTGCTGCGATCCAACATCACCGTCGCCACCGGCACCGCGGTGTCGCGGATCACCGGCTTGGCGCGGGTCGCCACGATCGGGATCGTGCTCAGCCAGGGCCCCGTTCCCGACGCCTACGACCAGGCCAACGGCACGCCGAACATGATCTACGAGCTGCTCCTCGGCGGCGTGCTCTCGGCGACCCTCGTTCCGTTGTTCACGCGCTTGCACGAGGACGACGACGACGAGGGCACCTCGGCGGTGATGAGCGTCGGGGTGATCATGCTCGCCGTGATCACCGTCGTCGCCGTACTGGCCGCACCACTGATCTTCCGGATGTACTCGCTGCTGACCTCCAGCACGGTTGATGCCGATGACTACCGGCAAGTGGGGACGCTCCTCGCTCGCATCTTTCTCGTCCAGATCTTCTTCTACGGGTTGAACGCGTTGGGGTCCGCCGTGCTCAACGCGCGGCGACGGTTCTTTGCTGCCGCTTGGGCGCCTGCGTTGTCGAACGTCGCCATCATCGCCTCGCTCCTGCTCGTGCCGGGCACGGTTCAACATCGCGTCCCCGAGCTGACCGATGTGTTGACCAACACCAAGCTGCGCTGGACGTTGGGTCTCGGGGCGACTCTCGGCATCGCCGTGATGGCGATCGCCCTGGTGCCGGCACTCGTGCGGTCAAAGCTGCGGTTTCGCTTCAGTCCCGACTTCCGCCACCCTGCGGTGAAGAGCCTGTGGTCGCTGTCGGGATGGGCGCTCGGCTATGTCGTTGCCAATCAGGTGGCCATCGTCGTCATCCGCAACCTGCTGCGCGGAGGATCGGGAAACGAGGATGCCTACACCAAGGCCTACACGTGGTTCGTGCTCCCGCACGGGCTGCTCGCTGTGTCGATCGCCACGACGTTCCTTCCGGAGCTGTCGAGCGCGATCAGGCGCAAGGACCGGCAGGCCGTGATCGATCGTTCTTCGTTGGGCATTCGTCTCATTGCACTCGTCACCTTGCCCGCCGGGCTCGGGTTGTTCGTGTTGCGACGAGCGATCGTCGGCGCCGCGTTCCAGCACGGCAAGTTCACAGCGGCCAACGCGCTGAACACGTCGCGTGCCCTCGCCGGATTCGCCCTCGGCCTGGTTGGGTTCTCGTTGTATCTCTTCGTGCTCCGCGTGTTCTACGCCCACCAAGATGCGCGCACGCCGTTCGTGATCAACGTCGGCGAGAACGCGTTGAACATCGTGTTGGCGTTGCTGTTCGTGGATCGCTGGGGGGTCTTGGGCTTGGGGTTGTCGTTCGGCCTCGCCTACCTGATTGCCGCGGGTTGGGCGCTGCAAGTGCTCCACTACAAGATCCCTGCCTTTCCGGTCGGCGCAGTGCTGGCGAGTCTGTGGCGGATGGCGGTCGCCGGACTGGTGATGGCCGAGGTGGTGTGGGCCGTGGCCCGCGTCGTCGGCTCGAACACCGGATCAGGCGCGATCGTGCGGGTCATCGCTGGAACGATCGTCGGCGCGGTGGCGTACGCGGCCGTGTTGATCGCCGTCCGCTCCCCCGAGATCGACGAGGTGCGCAGCCGATTCCGCCCGATGAGCGCTGCGGCGACCGCCGAGTAGCATCAGCCCCATGTTCAAAGTCCTGAAGAAGTGGTGGAAGTACCTGGGCGCCAAGTTCAACCGCAGCTTCGAGAAGAACGCCGATCCGGCGGTGCAACTCGAGCAAGCGATGACCGAAGCGCAGGCTCAACACCAGCGTCTGAAGGAGCAGGCTGCCAACGTCATCGCCAGCCAGAAGCAGAGCGAGCTGCGCCTCAACAGCAAGCTGGCCGAGCTCGAGAAGCTGAACGCCAACGCCCGCCAGGCGTTGATGATGGCCT
>DATBKA010000159.1:0-6176 GCA_036556105.1 Ilumatobacteraceae bacterium
GGCGACCGCGTAGTCGTGTCGATCTTCGTCAACCCCCTCCAGTTCAACCGGCCCGACGACTTCGACACGTATCCTCGCCCACTCGACGAAGATCTGGCCGCATGCCGGGCCGCGGGTGTGGATGCGGTGTACGCGCCCACGGCGGCGGCCATGTATCCCGACGGCTTCCAGACCCACGTCGAGCCGGGCCCGCTGGCGGAGTCGCTCGAGGGATCCGGTCGGCCGGGTCACTTCCGTGGCGTGGCCACCGTCGTCGCCAAGCTGTTCGGTGCGATGCAGCCCGACGTCGCTGTCTTCGGCCAGAAGGACTTCCAGCAACTGGCGATCATCCGCCGGATGGTGATCGATCTCGACATCGACGTCGAGATCGTGGCGATCCCGACCGTCCGCGAGGCGGATGGACTGGCGATCTCGAGTCGCAACACCCGCCTGACTGCCGCCCAGCGGCGCGCCGCGCCCTGCATCGTCGAAGCGTTGCGCCTCGCCGAGAGAGCGCTGTCCACCGGGCAGCACGACGTCGACAAGTTGGTGGCGATCGGCATGGCGCGCATCGACGCCGAGCCGCTCGCCCGGCTGGAGTACGTGTGCATCGTCGATCCCGTGACCCTCGATCCGCTGACAACCGTCGATCGGCCGGCGGTCCTGCTGGCGGCAGTGTGGTTCGGCGACGTCCGCCTGATCGACAACCTCGCCCTGACCCCGTGACCCTCAGGAGTCGGCGAGCCAGCCACTGAGGGCGATTGCCATCGCCAGTGCGTTGACCATCGCGTGAGCGATCATCGTCGGCGCCAGCCTCCGGACGAGATACGCGGCGCCACCGAGCACGCCGCCGACCGCGCTGAGAACCATGATCAGACCGATGTTCCCCGTGCCACGGACCGGGTCGAAGTGGGCCATGCCGAACATCACCGCTTGGATCGCGACCGCGGCCACTGCTCCGTTGCTGGACAGCAGGCCGCGCAGGACGACACCGCGAAAGACGATCTCCTCGGCGATCGGCGCGGCGACCACGGCGAGCACGAGCAACGACACGACGTAACCGCGATCGGCGTGGAGGTCGGACACTCGCTCGACGTTGCCCTGATACGGAATCCGGAGCGTGATGATGATCGCGCCGACGACGACCTGCGTGATGAGACAGGCGACCCACGTGACCGGTCCCCAGCCGGCATCGACCCACCGCCCGCGCAGCCCGACATCGGCGCGGAAGTGCCCGCTCCCCCAACGTTCGCTGGCGTAACGGCACCACATCAACGACGGGACGTAGCCGATGATCGCCACGATGATGACGTAGACGGCGATCGGCCATTCGAAGCCGGCGATCGCCTTCAGCACGTAGCGACTGGAGATCAACGACAGCAACAGGGTGAGGACCGCTCCCCACGCGGCGCGGGCGGGCAGCGTCGGGTGCGGTTGCTTGGTCGGCGTCTTGCTGGCGGTGAGGCCGGTCCAGGAGCGTCCATCCCAGTACCGAAGCCCCGATTGGTCCCATGGATCTGGGAACCAGCCGGTTGGCGTCGGCAGCATCGCGTCAGCGTAGAGGCGAGGTCATCGCATTGCGTAGTGTCGCTCGGATGACCGACCCGCGCACCGTCTCGTTCTGGATGGACTCGCTGCCCGCCGAGCAACTGGCGACGCGACAACGCCTCTCGGGAAACGTCGACGCCGACGTCGTGATCATCGGAGCCGGCTACACGGGACTGTGGACCGCGTACTACTTGCGTAAGCTCGACCCGTCGCTCCGGATCGCGATCGTCGAAGCCGAGTTCGCCGGGTTCGGTGCCAGCGGACGCAACGGTGGGTGGCTGTCGGCCCTGCTGCCCATGACGTTCGAGAAGATGGCCGCCCACCACGGCCGCAGCCAAGCGATCGCCATGCAGAACACAATGCACGACGCCGTCGACGAGGTCGCCCGAGTCACCACCGCCGAGGGCATCGACTGCCACCTCGCCAAGGGCGGCTATCTCAACCTGGCCCGCAACGAGCCACAGGTGCAACGTGTGCACGAGTTGCTCGACTACTACCGCTCATGGGGGTTCGGCGAAGAGGACTACCGGTGGCTCGACGCGTCGGAAGCCTCGGCACGGCTCAACGCGACGAAGGTTCTCGGCGCCGGGTACACACCCCACTGCGGCGTCGTCCACCCAGCGCGACTGGTGCGCGGTCTGGCCGACACCGTCGAGCGCGCCGGGACCACGATCTACGAGCAGACGCGAGTGGTCGAGATCGGCAATCGCAAGGTGCGCTGCGCGACCGGCACTGTCACTGCCGACGTCGTGGTGCGGGCCACGGAGGGGTTCACGGCGCGGCTGCCCGGCCTGCGCCGCGAGGTGGCACCGATCTACTCGCTGATGATCGCTACGGAGCCGCTGCCGGCATCCTTCTTCGACGAAGTCGGGTGGGCGAACCGTGAGACCTTCAACGACGATCGGCGGCTGATCATCTACGGCCAACGCACCGCCGACGACCGCATCGCCTTCGGCGGTCGCGGCGCTCCGTATCACTTCGGCTCGGCGATCCGGCCGGAGTTCGACCGTCACGCCGCCGTCCAGGACTCGTTGCGGGCGCTGCTCGGCGAGATGTTCCCGGCACTCGGCGACGCCAAGGTCACCCATCGCTGGGGAGGTCCGATCGGAGCGCCTCGCGACTGGTTCTGCTCAGTCGGGTTCGATCAACTCAACGGGCAGGCGTGGGCCGGTGGTTACGTCGGCGACGGTGTCACCACGACCAACCTCGCCGGGCGCACCCTCGCCGACCTGATCCTGCGCCGCGACACCGACCTCGTCGCCCTGCCATGGGTCAATCACCGCTCGCGCAAGTGGGAGCCCGAGCCGCTGCGGTGGCTGGGCATCAACGCCATGTTGCGGCTGCCGGTCGGCGCCGACCGGTTCGAGGAGCGCACCGGCAAGACGGAGAAGTGGCGCAGCAAGATCCTGGAGAAGTTCATCGGCCACTAGGCAGGAAATCGCGCTGGCAGTGTGCTGGCGAACAGCCACGTGTCGAAGAAGTCGGCGAGATCTCGTCCGGCCACCTCGTTGGCCAGAGCGATGAAGTCGGCAGTGTCGCGCGCCGTACCGTTGTTCTCGCTGACCCAGCGTCGCAACAACGTGAAGAAGGGCTCGTCGCCGATGGTCTTGCGCAATGCCTGCAGCACCACCGCCCCGCCTTCGTAGCTGTTGAACCCGAACATGTCCTCGACGGTGGGATATGCCGTCGAGCCCGACCCCCGAGTTGCCAGCGCGAAGTTGGCCGACTCGTCGAGCGGGACGTCTCCGATGTGATCGAGCCACATCCATTGGCCGTATGTGGCGAAGCTCTCGTTCAACCAGACGTCGCTCCACGACGCTGGACTCACGGCGTTGCCGAACCATTGATGGGCGAGCTCGTGCGACAGCAGCGTCTCCTGCGGAGTGTCGAGTCGCCCGGAGCTGAAGTCGTCGCGGCTGTACATCGGCCGCCCGAACGTCTCCATTGCGACACCGGAGAGGCTGTCGGCGATGGCGACGCCGTACGAGTCGAGCGGGTACGGCCCGAAGTAGTCGTCGAAAAAGCCGATCATGGCGGCGGAGCTGTCGACGTAGGGCTGCATCGTGTCGCGGTCCTCGCGCAGAACGGCGCTGAGCATCGGCAAACCGTTCGGACCGACGCCGTCGATCAGCTCGTAGTCACCGGTGAGGACCTGGATCGTGTACGTCGACATCGGACGGTCCTCCTGCCACGTCCATGTATCACCCGACGTCGTCGACGTGTGGTCGAGCAACGCCCCGTTGGCGACCGCTGTGACTCCGTTCGGAACGGTGAGCTCGAAGCGGAACGAGGCCTGGTCGCTGGGGTGGTCGTCGCACGGGAACCACGTGCTTGCCCCTTCCGGCTCGTTGAGGACGAACGAACCGCCTGGTGTCGGAAACCACCCGACAGGACCCCAAGACGCCGAAGTAAAAGCTTGCGGTGACCGCTCGAAGCTGACGTCCACGGCGATCCGCTGACCTTTGGTGAGCTGTTGCGGCGGCGTGATCACCAGCTCTGGTCGTTGCTCGGAAAAGCCAGCGGACTGCCCGTCGATGGTCACCGCCGAGACGGCCGGGCCATCGGAGTCCAGAGAGAACTCGTTGCGGGCTTCGGTCATGACGATGTCGAGGTGGACGGTGCCGGTGAGCTCGTTCGTGGGACGGTCGTACGTGAGCCGCAACGTGTAGTGCTCGACGTCGATCCCCGGATTGCCGAGTGAGGGAAACAGCACATCACCGACGCCGAAGCCATCGGACTGGTCGGGTGACGTCGAATCGACTGGCTCGGTCGTGTCCGGCGACTGTGGCGACGTCGTCGCCGGCGAGGTGTTGCCTGGCTGGGTCGTGTCGGGTGTGGTGTCGCCCGAACTCTGCGCGGTGGTGCCGGTCGATCGGGCCTCGGTGGCCGTCACGCCCGGGCTGGACGTGCATGCGGCCAAGCAGATGAGGACCAGCAGCAGGCCGCCCGTCCGTCGTTGCACGGAGTGCGACCCTAGTGTCAGCGATGAACGGAGTGGTCGCGGACATCGGCCCGAAGCCGCAGCGTGTACACGGAATCTCCGGACAGCACCCCACTTCGTGCCAGCAAGCGCCCGTTCTGCCAGTTGGAGAGGCCGAGCTCGGGCTCGTCGAGGGCGAACTGGCCGTCGACCCAACGGGTGAAGCCGTTCCCGACGAACGGTGCGTCGACCGCCGCGTAGAACGCCTCCTGCTCGGCGGCATCGTCACTGATCAACGACGCTGCCAGCCGCGGGCTGAGCTGGTTGAAGAGCTCGACAGCGGCGACGACGGTATCGACCTCGACCAGCCACAGCTCCGGTGCCGTCTCCCACTCCCACTCGTCGCCCAGCCGCCGATCCGTCGCCGCGACTTCGTGAATGATCGCGTCGGTGCCACGACGTTTGGCGGCGCGCTGCGCCGCGTCGGTCACCACGGCGGCCAACTCGGAGGCGCGGCTGCGCGGGATGCAGCAGACGTTGACCGTGTTGCAGACCTTGCGATCCAGCGAATGTTCGACCGCGCTGGCCAGCGTCTCCGCATCAGCGTGTTCGGACGCGACGATCCACGCTCCACCGGTGCCGTGCAGGCTGGCGGGCACCCCATGTTGCCGGGCGACGGCGCCGAGCTGACTGACGGCGACACCCGACCCGCGAGCAACAGCGAGCGCCAACCGCGAGTCGGCGAACAGCGCCCAGCCGGCTGCGTGAGCAGCCGAGTCGACGAGCTGCACCGCTCCGGCGGGCAGTCCCGAGGCACGCAACGCCGGCTCCACGCAGGTGCGCATGATCGCCCGCGCCGTGCCGAGGGCGTCGCTGCCGATCCGGAACACCGCGGTGTTGCCGGTGCGCAACACTCCTGTCGCGTCGGCGAACACGTTCGGCCGTCCTTCGAACACGAACCCGACGACGCCGAGCGGCGCGCGCCACGTCGACACCGCCCACTGCCCGTGATCGATCGAGGAGACCATCTGCTCGCGGCGCGTCGGCGACGTGGCCCAGCCGCGCAGACCGGCGGACATGCCGGCGCGCATCGATGGTGACAGCTCGAGTCGGGTCGTCGAGCGACCTCGCGCCGCGGCGCTGCGCAAATCGTCACCGTTGGCGTCGAGGACCGCAGCAAAGACCTCCTCGTCGTCGATCGAGTCGGCGAAGTGGTGGAAGAACGCGGTGATCTGCTCGTCGCTGCACGCGACGAGCGCTTGGAAGGCGGCGACGGCCGCGTCGACGGCGCCGGAAACGAGGCGATGCTCGGGACTTGGGATGTGCAACAGCGCGCCCGTCTCGTGCACGATCACCAGCTTGTCGCCGGCCGCGAACGTGGCGGCCAGGTCGCTCGGTACGACCGTGACGCGGTCACCCCCATAGACGAGCTGCTGCCCGGCCGTCAGCCGCGTCAGCCGAGCATCCACCGTGTCGTCGCTCATCTGCTGCACCTGCGTCCCGATCGCATCGGTCGCTAGCGTACGACGCATGGCGACCAACGACTCCGACGATCGGCTCTACTTCCGCCAGCTGCTGTCTGGTCGAGACTTCGCCAAAGCCGACCAGCTCGCCCAGCAGATGGTCAACTTCGTCTACGCGATCGGCGATCGGTCGACCGGCGAGTGCCTCATCGTCGACCCGGCGTACGGGATCGACGACCTCGTCGACACGGTTGTCGCCGACGGCA
>DATBKA010000160.1:0-3797 GCA_036556105.1 Ilumatobacteraceae bacterium
GGCCTTCAGCCGTGGGAGGGATCTGTCCTCCTCAAGGAACGCATCGATCGCGACACGGTCGCGGCATGGATCTCCGGCTTGGCGGCATACGACGCGATCTCGCTGTCGAAAGACAACGGCGACCTCACCTTGCGACGCGGCGAGCGCTACGACCGCGCCGACGCAACCACGCAGAACCTCATCGATCAGTTGCTCGACCACGGCGACGAGCTGACGCTCGGGAAGTACAACCCGAGCTTCAAGAGCGCGTGGCAGGAGATCATGTCGAAGGAGAAGGACCAGATCGCTGCATCGGGGTGGTGGAAGCGGCTCTCACCTGGCGGAGGTGGCGGCGCCCTGGCGATCGTCGTGGCGATCGTGATCATGGTCGTGTTCGGCTTCGGCTCGATCATCGGTGCGGTGCTCGGCCTGTTCCGTCACCCCGTGCTGGCGGTGTTGTTGGCGATCCTCGTTCCGGCGATCGTCGCTCACTCGGTGTACGGCGTGCTGCGTTCAGTCAGATCGGCAACAGGCTCGGCGCTGGCCTTGCGCACGGAATCGTTCCGCCGGTTCCTGGCGGCCAGCGAAGGCAAGCACGTCGAATGGGCATGGAAGCAGGGACTGCTGCGCGAGTACAGCGCCTGGGCCGTGGCACTCGGGACTGCCGACGCGTGGGGGCGAGCACTCGCCGCCAGCAACGTGCCCGAGCCCGAGGCGAACCTCAACACTCCGCTGCTCGTCTACAGCATGGGCTCGGCATTCAACAGCACCTACACCGCGCCGTCGTCGAGCTCATCGGGAGGCAGCTCGTTCGGGGGAGGCTTCTCCGGCAGTGTCGGCGGCGGCGGCGGAGGCGGCAGCTCCGGGTCGTGGTGACCGCCGCTCAGAGCGGATGCTCCGTGCGCGCCGCAACCGCGGCGCCGCGGGCCCCGGCCATGTCGAGGTCGGGCACGAGGGCGAAGTCGACGACATCGAGCTGCTCGGCGCGCAGATGGGTGTTGGCCCGCACCGCAGCGAGGTACCAGTCGCGGAACTCAGGCGTCGCTTCCACCACACCTCCACCGACGAAGTACGTGTTCGGGTCGGTGTAGTTGGCGGCGATCGTGAACAGCCGGCCGATCGCCATTGCCTGCTGCTCGAACACCTTGCGGGCCATCTCGTCGCCGCGTGCGCCGAAGCTGCGCAGCTCCTTGGCCGCCTTGTCGATAGGCAGCGACGCCAACTCGTGGTCGGGATAGCGAGTCAGCCAGTACGGCAGGAGGTTGAGGCGGATCCCGGTGAGCGAGGCGACGCTCTCCACGTCGCCGACGAACCCGCAATTGCACTTCGGCATCGGCTGACCTTCGGCGAGGAGTCCGTCCATGGGGATGTGCACATGGCCGAGCTCGCCGGCCATGCCCGCCGCGCCGCGCACCACGGTGCCGGCCTCGATCACGCCGCCACCGAGGCCGGTGCCGACGATCGCTGAGACCGACGAGCGATGCACGGCGTCCCATCCGTGATGCGCATAGTGGGCGTAGAGCGCGGCGGCGTTGCCGTCATTGCTGTACACCACCGGAATGCCGAGGCGAGCTTCGAGCGCGCCGCGCACGTCGAAGCCCCACCACTCCGGCAAGGCGAAGTTGGTCGCCCCCTTGGACGAGATGACCCCGTCGGCGGACGCCGGCCCGGGCGTGTCGAGCCCGACGGCGCGCACGGACGGGCGATCGACTCCGGCCATCTTCAGACCGATCTCGAACGTCTCCTCGAGGGCGACGAGCGCCGGGTCGGTGCCTTCCGTGACGCGGCTCGGCACCTCCACCATGCGATCGATGAGGAACTGGCCGCTGCTGTCGAGCACGGTGACGTTGTTCTTCGTCGCCCCGTTGTCGATGCCGACGATCACGGATCCCGAGTTCATCATCCTCCGTTCCGGCGAGATGATAGGCGCACACCATTCTGTGGCAAGGTGGAACTGATGATCGATCGGTTGCGACGTCGTCAGGAATGGCAGTTCTTCCGAGAACTGCGCCGAGCCGCACCGATGTACGCGATCGGTTGGTGGATCCTCATCGTGCTGAGTGGCACTCTGCCCGCTGTCACCTCGATCGCCTTCGGTTGGCTGGTCAGTGCGATCACGCGCCACGCCTCGCTGGCGGCTCCGTTGATCATGGTCGGCGTGTCGTTCAGCTTGATGCTCATCGCCCAACCGCTGCACCAAGTCGTGTCGTCGAACCTGGGCAGCCGGATGGCGGCGCACCTCTACGACCGGCTGATGGCGACGTGTGTCGCGCCGGCCGGGATCGGTCATCTCGAACGGTCGGAGCTGACGACCGATCTCACCATGGCTCGCGACTTCGATCTCGGGATGATGGGCCCGCCGCTCGACATCTCGATGGACTTCATCGCCGGAGGGCTCGTCGACCTCGTCGTCGGGATCAGCGCGGCGATTCTCCTCGCCTGGTTCCACTGGTGGGCGGCGTTGCTGCTGATCGTCGCCTGGGGATCGACACACTGGCTGTTGCGCGAGAGCGGGGTGTGGAAGGACCGCAACACCGACGAGGTGCGCACCGCGCAGCGACACGCCGACTACTCCTACCGACTCGCCGTCGATGCCGCGCCGGCGAAGGAGCTGCGCTTCTTCGGGCTCGCCGGTTGGGTCACGGATCGATTCGTCGGTGCCCGCCGGCGCTTGTACGACCTGCAGTACGAGGCGACCCGGTTGCGCGAGAAGTCGATTGCCGGGTGCCTGCTGATCGTCTTGGCAGCCAACGGCGTGGTGTTCTGGTTGCTCGCCGACGGTGCCGCGGACGCAACGTTGACGACGGCCCGCGTCGTCGTGTTCGTGCAGGCCGCGATCGGCGTCTCCTCGGTGGCGTTCGGCGGGCTGAACTGGGCACTCGACGGCGCTGCGGCGCCGGTGGCCGCGCTGGTGCGGGTCGAGGCTGCTGTCGGAGCGGGAACGTTGACGCGAGGTGAGCGACGCGTCGAGCCAGGAGCGAAGGAGATCCACTTCGGCAACGTCTCGTTCGCCTACGAGGACGGTGGCCGTCCCGTGCTCGACGGTTTCGAGCTGACGATCCCCGCGGGCAGCTCGATGGCCATCGTCGGTCAAAACGGGGCGGGGAAGACCACATTGGCAAAGTTGTTGTGCCGGCTGTACGACACGACATCGGGCACGATCGAGATCGACGGCCACCCGCTCGAATCACTCGATCTCGATGGCTGGCGATCTCAGGTCACGGCCGTGTTCCAAGACTTCATCCACTTCGAGTTGCCGCTGCGCAACAACGTCGCCCCAGCTGGCGCGCCCGACGACGTGATCCGTGACGCATTGGCCGCGGCCGGCGGCGCCGACCTCGCTGGCGGCGACCTCGACACGATCCTGTCGAAGGGCTATCCCGGCGGCACCGACCTGTCCGGCGGCCAGTGGCAGCGCGTCGCCCTCGCCCGTGCCCTCTGTGCAGTTCGGCAAGGCGCCGGGATCGTGCTGCTCGACGAGCCGACGGCACAGCTCGACGTACGCGGTGAGGCGGAGATCTTCGAGCGCGTCCTCGAAGCCACCCGCGAGTGCACGACGATCCTGATCTCACACCGGTTCTCCACCGTGCGCCTGGCGGACCGGATCTGCGTCGTCGAGAACGGCAAGGTCGTCGAGCTCGGCACGCACGACGCGCTGATGGCGCGCGGTGGCCGGTATCGCACGATGTTCGACCTGCAGGCGCAGCGATTCGCCGCGGGTCTGCCCGAGGAGGGCGAGGAGGAGGTGACCTATGACGTCCTCGCCTGAGGCCGACGTGGTGGCCGACGGGGTGGCCGACGGGGCCGACCGTACGGAG
>DATBKA010000161.1:0-3374 GCA_036556105.1 Ilumatobacteraceae bacterium
ATGGGATTGGCTCCTTTCTTGTGGGTGCTTCATTTCGAGCGTTTGCTCGGTGGTGGATCCGACGCGATGTAGCGCCGGGTGGTACGCACGTCGCGGTGGCCCATGCGATCGCGGATGTCGTCGATGTGCTCTCCCGATTCGTGGGCGCGGGCGGCGTGAGTTCTGCGCAGCACGTTGGCCGACACGGCGACATCGATGCCGGCGGACTGTGCTGCTTGTTTGAGAAGGAAGTCGGCTCCGAAGCGGCTCAACCGTTCCGGGGTCGACGTGTGTGAGTCGGCGACGAGTAGCGGACCGCCACGGCGCGCGCCGCGTTGGAGACGACTGACCGCCTTCGAGGTCGAGCGGCTGAGGGGGATGTGCCGGCGCCGGCCGTGACGGACGACGTTCACACGCTTGCTCTGTGGCGGACCGGAGATGTCGTCGTGATCGATGGCCAATGCCTCGGACAACCGCAGCCCTTCGCCGAGCAACAGGTGCACGAGCACGGCGAGCCGCGGATCGGCGGTGGCGGCGGTCAACAGGCGCTTGACCTCCGATGCGGACATCACTGGCGTGGTGCTGCCCGGGCTCGTTCGCAACTGACGTTCCTCGAAGGGACTGTCGACGCACGCCCCGAGCCGCTCGGCGGCGGTGTAGAAGGCGCGCAATGCCGCGAACTGCCGGGCGACCGTGGCCGCGCTGATGCCGCCTGATTGGCGCGCCTCGCGGAAGTGATCGAGGCTGTCGGCTCCCGGTCGCAGCGGCTCGAGGTGGTGCTCGGCGCACCACGTCAGGTAGCTGCGCAGATCGGCCTCGTAGGCGGCGCGGGTGTTGGCCGAGGCATACCCGGCGAGCCATGCGGCGCGAACCTGCTCGACGGTCATTCGTATTGCCATTGACTTCCCGGCCACGAGGCCAACGGTAGCCTTCGCGGTCCGTTCTTGTCAACATAATCGCGTTGATTATTTGTCGGCGAATGATGACGTCCGACAACGCTGCGTTCCGGGGTGCAAGTGTTTGGGCGGATGCGCAGCGACCTGGTCGACTTCTTCGCCAAGGACTCGGTCCTGCTGGTGTTCGTGGTCATGGCCGTCGCGGCCGCCGTCGGTGCAGTCCGACTGAAGAGCGTTGCCCTCGGCCCGGCTGCAGCGCTCTTCGCCGGCCTTGGCATTGGAGCGATCGACGAGAAGTTCAGTGCCGCCTCCGGGCTCGGCGTCCTGCGTCAGCTCGGTCTCGTGCTGTTCGCCTACACGCTGGGCCTGGCGGCCGGCCCGGCGTTCATTGCCGGTCTGCGTCGTGGCGGCGGCAGAGCCGCGGCGTTGACCGCAGCGTTGATCGGAGTGCTGGCCGCGGGCTGCGCGGTCGCCGCTCAACTGCTCGATCTCCCCGCCGCCGACCGTGCCGGCTTGTTCGCCGGCAGTACCACCAACACGCCCGCGCTGCAGGCAGCGACCGAAGCCGTGAGCCACGGCAATCCGGTGGTCGCCTACTCGTTGACCTACCCGACGGCCGTGGCGGCGATGTTGGTCGTGTCCACGCTGTTGCTCGGTCGTCGCCTTCCCTTGCCGGCGCGCCTGACTCCGCCTCCACCCGAGCCGCGCACCCAGCGCATCGTCAGCTGGACGGTGCAGATCAATGCCGCCGGGTTGCCGACGATCGGCGAGCTCGGCCGGGACTATCCGCGCATCGCCTTCAGCCGCATCGAGCACGACGGCACGGTGACCATCGCCGGCAGCGCGGATCGGTTGACTCCCGGTGACTCGATCGTCGCCATCGGGCCCGAGCCGGCCGTCGAGGCATTCGCCGCTGCAGTGGGGGAGCGCAGCGACCGCCATCTGCCACTCGATCGCAGCGTGCTCGATTTCCGGCGGATCGTCGTGTCCAACCGACGGATGGCCGGGCGCAGCCTTGGTGCGCTCGACCTGATCCGCCGGT
This sequence comes from Ilumatobacteraceae bacterium, assembly GCA_036556105.1. Taxonomy (GTDB): domain Bacteria; phylum Actinomycetota; class Acidimicrobiia; order Acidimicrobiales; family Ilumatobacteraceae; genus JAENVT01. The sequence continues at coordinate 1,918 of DATBKA010000161.1, forward strand.
TCGGTGTCACCGTGACGCGTGTTCGGCGCGGCGACGACGATCTGCTGGCCAACGGCGCCCTGGAGCTGCAACTCGGTGACCGCGTTCGCGTCGTCGGCCCGACCGAGCAGATCGACAACGTGGCCCGCCTGTTCGGCGACTCCGAGCGACGCCTTGCCGAAGTCGATCCGATCGGCTTCGCCGTGGGCATCGCCGCCGGTCTGCTGCTCGGCGCGATCTCCGTTCCGCTACCCGGAGACATCGACCTCAAGCTCGGCGCAGGCGGGGGTCCGCTGATCGTGGGCCTCATCCTCGGTCACTTCACCCGCACCGGTCGCGTCACATGGCAGATCGGGCACGGGGCGAACGTCGTCTTGCGCCAGCTCGGGATCCTGATGTTCCTCGCCTGCGCCGGTCTCGGCTCTGGCACCGCGTTTGCCGACGCAGTGGGGACGCGTCGAGGTGTCGAGCTGGTGATCGCCGGGCTCGTCATCTCGATGCTCTTCGCCGGAGCAATACCGCTGGCGACGGCGGTCGTGTTGCGGCGCAACATCCTCGACTCGGCGGGCATGCTTGCTGGTGTCGAGACGCAACCGGCGGCGTTGGCGTACATCTACGAGCGCGTTGGTGGCGACGAGCGCGTCAACCACGCCTACACGTTGGTGTTCCCGGTGGCGATGATCGCCAAGATCCTGATCGTCCAGTTCCTGGCCTAACGCACCGAGGCCTGCAACCGGCGTTACGGCACGAACGCGGCGACCTGATCGACGACCACATGCGATGCCGTGCTGGCGCGGACGCACACGTTGCCGCTCGAGTCGCCGGCGACGGCGGTGAGGTTGGCGGTGTCTTCGGTCGGGGTCATGTTGATCAGCGAACTGACGAGCGACGATCCACACGGCCGCGCCGCGACGAAGCCGGAAGCAACGCTGTCGACGCTGGTCACGTTGAGCACGACCGTGTCATGGACGGGAACCGCAAGGTCGGTGGTGGTCGGCTTGCCGTTGTTCAGTCGGGTGTCGAGCAGCCTGGCCGGCGTCGTCGGCTGGTAGGCCAAGCCACCGGCGCCCGGCCCGAACCATCCGGCGACATCGACGACGATCTGCGAGCTGCCGCTGTAGGTCAGCACACAGATCGACCCATCCGAGCCCAGGCCCACCAGCACCGACGACGCCGTCGCATGTTGAGCGCGGGCGTTCACGTTCGACGCCAGCGGGGCCGCAGCGCACGGCCCGGGGTACGCGGTGAGGACCGTCGGCGTGGTGGGATCGGCGACCGTGAGGTTGATCCACACGCCTGTCGCGTCGGACGGGACCCCGCCGACTCCGCGCATCGCGATCTGGGTCTGTTGCGGCATGGCTCGGGCGCCGGTGATCTGGGCCAGTTGGACGGACCCACCGCGAGTGTCGATCCAGCGCGTCGGCGCCATCGGATGGAAACGGTCGCCTCCGGGAGTGAACGCACCCAGCACGTCGACG
>DATBKA010000162.1:0-6539 GCA_036556105.1 Ilumatobacteraceae bacterium
GGCGAGCAGTCGGGCGACGATCGCCTCGTAGGCGAGGGGGATGTCGGCGATGAACTGGTTCAGCGGCCGGGGCTGATCGTGGACTTGCTTGTAGGCGATGCTCACCGGGTTCTCACCAACGAACGGCGGCTTGCCGGCGACCATCTCGTACAGCACGATGCCGAGCGAGTAGAGGTCGCTACGCGGATCGGGCTGGGCGCCCTGCGCTTGCTCCGGCGAGAAGTACGTGGCGGTGCCCATCACCGAGCCGACCTGGGTGAGGTTGTTCTCGGTCGGCGCGTTGATCGCCCGAGCGATGCCGAAGTCGGCGACCTTCACCTGGCCGTTGGCGCCGATGAGGATGTTCGCCGGCTTGATGTCGCGGTGCACCACACCTGCGGCGTGGGCGTTGGCGAGCGCCGCCGCGACTTCATTGGCGATCTCCGCGGCCTGCACCGAGTTGACGTGACCGTTGACGCGCAGGATGTCGGCCAGCGTGCGCCCCTGCACGTACTCCATCGCCATGAAGTACGTGTTGGCGTACTTGCCCCAGTCGTACACGGCGACGATGTTCGGGTGGGTCAGGTTGGCGGCGGCCTGTGCCTCGCGACGGAACCGCTCGACGAAGCTCGGGTCGGTGGCGAACTCGGGAAAGAGCACCTTGATGGCGACGGCACGGTCGAGCAAGAGGTCGCGCGCGAGGAACACGTCGGCCATGCCGCCGCGTCCGATGCGCTGCTGGATTTCGTAGCGGTCGTTGAGGATCGTCCGCTCGCCATTGTCTGTCACGTGCTGCCTACGCTGCTTTCTCGCGCGTCGAACGCGCCACGAGGATATCTACGGAACGCGGTCGATCTGTCGTCACTGCGTGTCATCCCGGTGCCTGAGCTGGATGTGCGAAGAGGTAATCGAGCACCGCCTTGGCGATCGGACCGGCAAGTTTTCCCCCGGTGCTGGCGCTGATCTCGTCGTTCGGACCACCCTTCAGCACGACCGCGACCGCGTATTGCGGAGCGGTCGCCGGGGCGAAGCCGATGATCCACGCGTTCGATCGCTCGGGCCCGGTGGTGTTCAGCTGTGCTGTTCCGGTCTTCGCTGCGGCCTGGATCCCGTTGGCGAGTTGCATCGGCCGGCCGGTGCCTTGATTGACGACACCGATCATCAGCGTCGTCAGCGTGTCAGCGGTCGCCGGGCTGATCGGGTTCTTCCACACCGACGGAGTGGTGCGGTCGAGCACCTTGTTGTCGTGATCCAACGTGGCGTCGATCACGTGTGGTTTCATCATCACGCCGCCGTTGGCAATCGTGCTCGCCACCATCGCCATGTGCAACGGGACCATCGTCGTGCTGCCCTGACCGAAGCCACCGATGGCGAGCAGCGGAAGCTGGTCGGTGAAGTCGGAGACCTCGCCGAAGCTGCTCGCCGCCGGTGCCGGCAGGTCGATCGGCACCTTCTCGCCGATGCCCCACTTCTTCGTGCCGTCGACCATCGCCTGGGGGCCGAGCTCGGTGGCCAGTTGGGCGAAGGGGATGTTGCAGCTCCGGTAGAAGACCTCGACCATCGTGCCGCCGCACACCGTGCCGCCGTAGTTCTGGATCGGGTCGGTGGTCTGCGGAGGCACCCACTCCTTGCTCGGCGGGAAGACACGGTCGAGTGTGGTCACGCCGTTCTCGAAGGCGATCGACGTCGTGATCACCTTGAAGCTCGAGCCGGGCATGTACCGCTCTTGGTAGGCGTTGGCGAGTAACGGCTTGCCCGGCCAGTTGTTGAGATCGGTGAGGACTTGTTCGGCGATCTTCGAGTTGTGCACGGCGACCTTGCCCGGGTCGTACCGCGGGTTGCTGACCATGGCGATCACCGCACCGGTGTGCGGGTCCATCACGACGACCGAGCCTTCGCGGCTGCCGAGCGCGTCGGCGGCGACCTGCTGCACGTCGGGGCGCGTCGTCAACAACACGCTGCCGGTGTTGTCGGAGCCGTGGAAGAAGCCGCCGATGGCGCGCAGCTTCTGCTCGTCCGTGTCGCCCATCAACACCTCGTTCTGCGTTCGCTCGAGCTGCGTCGAGCCGAAGCTGAACGTGTAGTAGCCCGTGATGTTGCCGAAGAGGTCGCCCAGTGGGTACTCGCGTTGGTAGGCGAACTCGTCGCCACGTGTGGTCGGCACGCTGCGCGCCAGCACCGTCCCGTCGGCGGCGACGATCGTGCCGCGCGGCCGGTTGAAGTCGCGCTCGGTCTGGCGGTTGTTGCGCGGGTCGGCGTTGAGCTCCTCCTGGCGGCCGACGGCGAGCACGTTGAGCTGGACGAACAGCACCAGGTAGCAGGCCAGAAGAGCCACGGCGAGGCGGCGGATCTGCTTGTTCATCGCTTCCCGCCCTTCGTCGCCGCCCGGCGCTGCCGGAAGGCCTGGAACCGCTCCTGCGGGGAGAGCTCGTCCGGAGTCTCACCGAGGTGCCGCGCGTTCGAGTCGCTGACCCGCACCAGCAAGGCGAGCAGCACGTAGTTGGCCAGCAGGCTCGACCCGCCGTAGCTGACGAACGGGAGGGCGATGCCGGTGAGGGGCACGACTCGAGTGACGCCGCCGATGATGATGAACGCCTGAATGCCGACGATCGTCGTCAGGCCCGTGGCGAGCAGCTTCTCGAACGGCCGGTCGCTGCGGATCGCGATCCTCAGCCCGCCGCCGATCATCAACACGAAGCCGATCAGGATCGCCGTGGTTCCGAGCAGGCCGAGCTCCTCTCCGATGGCGGCGAAGATGAAGTCGGTCTTGGCGACGGGGATCTTGTTCGGGCTGCCGAGGCCGAGGCCGGTGCCGCCCGTGCCGCCGTTGGCGAACGCGAACATCGCTTGCACGATCTGGTAGCCCTTGCCCTCGTACTGCGGCCACGGGTTGCGCCAGATTGCGACGCGGGTCTTGACGTGATCGAACAGTCGCCAGGCCAGATACGCCGCGCCGGAGAACATCACCAATCCGATCACGAGGTAACTGGCCCGCTCCGTCGAGACCCACATGATCACGACGAACAGCGTGAAGAACAGCAATGACGAGCCGAGGTCCTTCTCGGCGACCATCACCACGACGGCGAACCCCCAGGCGAGGGCGATCGGCATCAGGTGCCGCAACTCGGGAAGGTGGAACGGACCGACGCGCCACGCCCCGGAGGCGATCAGCTCGCGGTGATCGGCGAGGTACCCGGCGAAGAACAGGGCGAGGGCGATCTTGGCGAACTCGCCGGGTTGGAAGTTGATCGGGCCGAGGTTGACCCAGATGCGCGCCCCTGCCTTGGTGCTGCCGAGACCGGGCACGAGGGGCAGCAGCAACAGTGCCGCGCCGATGGCGAGGAAGCTCCACTTGTAGTGGGCGAGGTCGCCGGCGCGTTGGACGAACACCAACGTGGTGACGTAGGCGACGATCGCCACGAACGTCCAGGTCGTCTGCAACCCGGCCGATCGTTCGCTGAGACGGGCGATGATCACGTAGCCGATGCCGTGCATCACCGCCGCCAGGGGCAGGATCGTGCCGTCGGCACCCTTGGCGAGGACGCGATTGGCCAGGTGAGCGACGATCAGCAGGCCCAACAGCACGAGGAGGAACGGAACGAGAATGGGCGGGATCTCGGCGTTCTGACCGAGCGAGGCAAGCGTGTATGCCGCGCCGGTGATGGTCGCCGCCATCACGATCAAGCCGAGCTCGGTGCGCCGCCGGGCGGCGGCGACGGGGGAGGAGGTCATGGTGCGGAGGTCGTCGTGCCCACGGAGCTGGTCGTCGTGCTGCGAACCGTCGTGCTCGTGGACGCCGACGTGGTGGTGGTCGCCGCGGTGGTGGCTGGCGTCGTTGTTGCGGGCTCGGTGGCGGCGACCGTGACGGGCTCGGTGACCGTCGACGGCGATCCGTCGTCGCCGCTGTTGTGCACGACGACGGCGATCAACGTGACGACGAGCGTCAGCAGCACGGCAACGCCGAACAGCTTGAGAAGCAGCTTCGGCCCGAACCTCTTCGGCGCGGCGACGTCGACGGCCTCGACTTCATCGGTGACGGGGTCAGCTGCGCCTGCTGTCGCGATCGTGGTGCCGCCGGCGAAGATGCTGTTGGCGTCGGCGTCGATCATCGTCGCCGTCGAATCGGAGCCGGGCCAACCGGGCTCGGACTCCAACTCGGCCCCGCCGGTGGTCGGCTCGACGCCTTGCAACACGTCGACCACGACGACCGTGACGTTGTCGTGCCCGCCGTTGGCGTTGGCCATGGCGACCAGTTGTTGCGCGGCGGCCTCGGGGTCCGCGCACTCGACCGCCACCGTGGCGATGTCGTCGTCGGGGACCTCGTCGACGAGCCCGTCGCTGCAGAGGATGAACCGATCGCCGTGGACCATCGGCACCAGCCACGTGTCGACGCGGACGGTCGGCTCGATGCCCAGGGCGCGAGTGACGATGTTGCGACGTGGGTGAGTGCGCGCTTCGTCCTCGCTGATGTGCCCGGTGTTGACCAACTCCTGCACGTAGCTGTGGTCGACCGTCGCCCGGTGCAGCACGCCGTTGCGCAACAGGTACGTGCGCGAGTCGCCGACGTTGATCAGCGCGAAGCGAGCCACGTTCGACTGATCGTTGCGCAACACCACCAGCGCGGTGAGCGTGGTGCCCATCCCGTGGTGGTCGACGCTGGCGTGCGCGGCTTGGTAGATCGAAGCGTTGGCCTCGACGACTGCGGCGACGACGACACCAACGTTGCTGGCACCGTTGCTCAGTCGGTCGCGGATGATTCGCGCCGCGATCGCGCTGGCGACTTCGCCGGCCTGGTGACCGCCCATCCCGTCGGCGACACCGAACACCATCGGCTCGCAGACGTACGCGTCTTCGTTGCCGGTGCGAACCATCCCGACGTCGGTGGCTGCGCCCCAGCGGACGACGGGTTGATCAACGAGCTCGACGGGATCGTTCATCACTCGACCTCGAAGACCGTGCTGCCGATCTGCACCCGATCGCCTTTCGTCAGCAGCTCCGCCTTGGACACGCGCTTGCCGTTGACGTACGTACCGTTCGTGGAACCGAGATCTTCGATCATCGCTGCTCCCGCGTCGCGGTAGACCCGGGCGTGCAGGTGCGAGACGAATGTGTCGTCGGGCATCCCGATCGTGCACGTGCCGGCGCGGCCGACGGTCAGCTCTTCACCGATGGCGAAGCTGGCACCGCGCGAATCCTTGGGCTCGATGATGACGAACCGGCCGACGGTTCCTCGACGGCCGCGCTGTGGCTTGATGTCGCGCTTGGCGCGGCGCACGTCGGCACCGGAAGGCGCCGGGGCAGGCATGGTTGGATCGGCCGGGCCGGTGCGCTGCTGGGCGATGACCGCACCTTGGCGCGGTCCACGAACCTCGCTCCACACCGCCCACAGCACGCGAGCGAAGAACAAGTACAGCAACGCCAGGAGGACGTACTTGAGAATGCCGAGGAGCGGCTCGGTGGCAGCTGAAGTCACGTTGCCTCGAAACGCAGGTGCGTGCTCCCCACGCTGACGATGTCGCCATCGGCCAGCGTTCGTTCCCCCTCGATGCGGATTCCGTTGACCTTGGTGCCGTTCGTCGACCCCAGGTCGATGATGACGTAGGCGGTGCCACGCAGCTCGACTTCGCTGTGGCGGCGGCTGACGTTGGCGTCTGGCAGGGCGATCGTGCAATCGGGCAGGCGCCCGATCGTGACCGTGCGGTCGCCGACCGAAACTCGCTCGCCGGACGGCAGGACCAGGGTGGCCGTGCCCGGTGCGCCGACCTCGCGCAGCCGCGAGCTGATGGCGAACCGGCCCGGCTTGAGGCTGTTGTCGACATCCATGGCGACACGCACGGCGCCGAGGAAGTGAAAGCCCTCGGCCCGCGCATATTCACGCGCCGTCTCGCACAGCTCGGTCGTCAGCGCCTCGTCGATGTCGGCGAAACCGGCGTGGTCCTTGGCGCTGAGCTTGAAGGTGAAGTCGTTGGGCACGATCCGCCGGCCCTTGACGTCGACGCTGCGATTGTCGTCCATCTCGCGCAGAAGGCGCCGGCCGAGCTCCACGGGGCGGATGCTGGAGTGAGATCCACGTGAGAACACGCCCTCGACCATACGCTCTAGTGAGCGCTCGAACGATTGCAATCCCATAACTTGGCGACAGGGTAGTGGCGCTGAACTGGGGTTTGCCGTCGCTGCCCACTCCGGTCCCTCTCCCGGCGTCCTTGGGCGCGCCGCTACACCACCGGTGGCGCATCTCGCGCCCATGCCGGTTGCTTGGGCGCGTCGGTATGCCACCGGTGGCACGCGCCGCGCCCATGCAATCGGTGTTGGGGGTGGGGATGGGGGTTGCTAGCGTTTGAACGTCTACTCGGGCGAGTGGCGAAATGGCAGACGCGCCAGCTTCAGGTGCTGGTATTCGAAAGGATGTGGGGGTTCAAGTCCCCCCTCGCCCACTGGCTGTGGGTGCGGGCAGCGGGCGTCGACACTGGTGATCCGGTTGCGGCGTGGCGGCGAACGGTCTGGCGAGAGACGACCGGACGACCCAAGGAGGGGCCATGTCACACCCGGGAACTGAGACT
>DATBKA010000163.1:0-7094 GCA_036556105.1 Ilumatobacteraceae bacterium
TCGCCACCGCGGAGCTCGTCCACTACGACAACCTCATGCTCTGCGAGGAGGGCGGAGCTGCCGACTTCTTCAACTCCGGCGCCACGTGGCGCACTGGCGCCAAGCCCGTCAACGTCTCCGGAGGTCTGCAGTCGAAGGGTCATCCGATCGCGGCAACCGGCATCGCCAACATCTGGGAGGTGTGCCAGCACCTCCGCAACGAGTGCGGCGACCGCCAGATCGAGGGCGCCAAGGTCGGTCTCGCCCACGTCATCGGCCTCGGCTCGGCCTGTGGTGTGCACATCTTGGAGCGCGCCGCCGCTTGAGCGACGTGCCTGCCGAACACGTCGAGCGCCGAACCGTTCGCCTGCCAGCAGCCGGCGTCGAGTTGGTCGCCGACGTCTATGGCGACGACACCGACTCGCCGGTGCTGCTGCTGCACGGTGGCGGCCAGACGCGGCACGCCTGGGGCAGGTCTGCCGCCGTGTTGGCGTCCTCGGGTTGGTGTGCATCGTCGGTCGACCTGCGCGGCCACGGCGAGAGCGATTGGTCGCCGGATGGGGTCTACAACCTGGATCGCTTCGGCGACGACGTCCGCGCCCTGGCCGCGGCGCAACCGTCCCCGCCGGCGCTCGTCGGCGCCTCGCTCGGCGGACTGGCTGCGTTGGTCGCGGTCGGTGAGTCCGTCGACACGGTGGCCTCGTCGTTGGTGCTCGTCGATGTCGCGCCGCGCATCGAACGTGAGGGCGGAATGAAGATCGGCAATTTCATGCGCGCCGGGATGCGCGGCTTTGACACTCTCGAGGACGCGGCAGACTCGATCGCGGCCTTCCTGCCGCACCGACCGCGTCCGCACAACCTCGATGGCCTGTCCAAGAACCTCCGCCAGCGCGGCGATGGTCGGTGGTACTGGCACTGGGATCCGCGGTTCATCGCCAACCAGGAAGGCGTCGACGGCCAGGCCGGGCTGGTGCGCCACGATCGGCTGTGCAACGCGGCACGCGGGGTCCGCATCCCGACGTTGCTCGTCCGCGGGCGGATGAGCGACATCGTCAGCGACGCCAGCGTTGGCGAGCTTCGTGAGCTGATCCCGCACGCCGAGGTCGTCGATGTTGCCGGTGCTGCGCACATGGTGGCCGGCGACCAGAACGACGCCTTCAGCGACGCCGTCGTCGAGTTCGTGCGCCGGGTCGCCGCTCGACCGGCTGCGCACGAGTCGAACAACCTCGGCGAGACGTGATCGACTGTCGGCATGACTGATTACGACGAGATCCTGTACGAGGTCGATGATCCGGTTGCTGTCATCACGCTCAACCGCCCCACGAAGCTCAACGCGTGGACCAACGCGATGGATGGGGAGATCCGCGATGCGATGCATCGCGCCGTCGCCGACCCGGCCGTGGTCGGAATCGTCGTCACGGGTGCGGGCCGCGCCTTCTGCGCCGGCGCCGACATGAAGCTCCTCACCGACATGACCCAAGGCGGCGACGGAGGCGGGCTTGCTCAGGACCTGCCGTCAGCCGACAACGTCCCCGAGGGCGACTTCCGTGGTCGTTTCCCGTACTTGATGATGTTGGAGAAGCCGATCATCGCCGCGATCAACGGCCCGGTCGCGGGGATGGCGTTTCCGTTCGCACTGTGCTGTGACCTGCGCGTCGTCACTCCCGAGGCACTGTTCATCACCGCGTTCGCGCAGCGTGGCCTCGTCGCCGAGTGGGGACTGAGCTGGCTGCTGCCGCGGCTCGTCGGTCCGGCGGTCGCCCTCGATCTGCTGCTGTCCTCGCGCCGTGTCGGCGGTGACGAGGCGCTGCGCCTCGGGCTGGCCAACTACTTGGTCGACGGCGACGAGCTGCTTCCGTTCTGTCGTCAGTACATCGAGAACCTGGCGTCGTCGTGCTCGCCGACGTCGATGCGGATCATGAAGCGGCAGGTCTACGAGCAGTTCCATCGTGGGCTCGGCCTGGCCGAGCACGAATCGCAATTGCTGATGGTCGAGAGCTTCGACCGTCCGGACTTCAAAGAGGGCGTGCAGTCCTTCCTCGAGAAGCGCCCGCCGAAGTTCGGCCGAGTCGGCGGATGAGACGTAGTCATCGCGGCCATGACTGATTCATTCCGCGCCTTCCAGGCCGTGACGACCGGAGATTCAATCGACCGTGGCGTGGTGACGATGTCGATCGAGGATCTTCCCGCTGACGGTGTGCTCGTCGAGGTTCATTGGTCGAGCGTGAACTACAAGGACGGCCTGGCGGCGACGCCGACCGGGAAGGTGGCGCGGATCTCACCGATGGTCCCGGGCATCGATCTGGCCGGCGTCGTCGCCGACGAGGCAGGCGGCCTTGCCGCGGGCACGCCGGTCCTGGCTCACGGCTACGACATCGGCGTGGCCCGTCACGGCGGGTTCGCACAGTACGCCCGAGTTCCTGCCGAGTGGTTGGTCACGCTCCCCGACGGGCTGAGCGAACGCGAGGCGATGGTGGTCGGAACCGCCGGTTTCACCGCAGCGATGTCAGTGGTCGCGTTGCAGGAGCACGGAGTCGTCCCGAGCAATGGCCCCGTGCTCGTGACCGGCGCTACCGGCGGTGTCGGGTCGACGGCTGTCGCCATGCTCGCCCAGCTCGGCTACGAGGTCGTCGCCAGCACGGGCAAGGCGGCCGCGGCAGGCTTTCTCACCGAGCTCGGGGCTGCGCAGGTCGTCGATCGCGCCCAGCTCGAGGAGGAGTCGAAGCGGCCGCTGGAGTCAACGGTGTGGGCCGGTGCCATCGATTGCGTCGGCGGCGTCGCCCTCGCCAACATCTTGAAGAAGATCCACTATGGCGGGTCGGTGGCAGCCAGCGGGTTGACGGGCGGTGCGGGCCTGCCGGCCACGGTGCTGCCGTTCATCCTCCGCGGCGTCAACCTGCTGGGCATCGATTCCGTCATGGCTCCGATCGACCGGCGCCGGGCGATCTGGCAGCGCATCGCCTCCGATCTGAAGCCCGGCGATCTCGACCGCATCGGTCACGACATCACCCTCGACGACCTCGACGCGGCGCTGACCGCGATCCTCCGCGGCGAGGCCACCGGCCGCGGCGTCGTCGACGTTCGAGCCTGACCCGTCACTCGGCCGGTGGTTGATCGGCCACGGGGCGCTCGATGCCGAGCTCTGCCAGCCGGCGGCGCACGAAGATCGGGAACCCCTCGACGGTGCCTGCCTGGCGCGCCGTGACCGCGTCACCGTGCTCGTCCCAGACGTGGCAGGTGTTGATGCTCATTCTCCACATCTGATCGCCGTGCCGATCCGGAGCGAGCATCGGGTCGGGTTGCCCGGCGAGCATCGCTCCGGCCGAACGCATCGACCAGAAGCACTGCATCGCCACCGGCGCCATGGCTTGCAGGAGAGCCGTGGTGTGCGTGCAGCCGCGCGGTCCGCCGAGCAGCTCGCGGACCTTGTGCGTGAAGCCGCGGCTGATCGACAGGCCGATCAGCTTGCGGTAGTCGGTGGCGATCGACGGGCACTCGTCGCGCGGATGCATCTCGAAGTGAACGGTGACGTCGAGGATCTCCAGTTGCGGGAAGGAGATCTCGATCGACACCTGCATGTGGTGGATCGTCAGCGGCGCCGGGTCGATGCGGATGTACAGGCCCGGCGGCTTCTGGTCACGAACCGCGCCTTGGATGAGGATGCGATCGCCGCTCAGACGGAAGGCACGGACGCGGTACTCGCGGTCGTGGAGGATCGGCAACGCCTCGGGCGGAGGCGTCGGGAGGATCGGATCGGTGGCGAACGGAGTCATGTCACCCATCCGCCGAGTTTGTCAGGCACGAGCATCGGGTACCGGGGCGGAATGACCGATCATCCGCATCAAGCCGAGTCCGACGAAGCCGATCCCGAGAAGCAGAGCACCCCCGCCGGTGTCGTCGGCGATCTCGAGGACGAAGCGGAGGAGTCGGGCGGCACCGCAAGCCCGCCCCTGCCCGGCTGACTCAAGCTCGGGGGAAGACGCGGGCCAACTCCGATCGGGAGCGGACGCCAAGCTTGCGGTACACGTTGCCGAGGTGGAACTCGACGGTCTTGGCGTTGAGGAACAGGTCGATCGCGACCTCTTTGTTGGTAGCGCCGTTGGCGACCAACCGGGCCACCTGCTCTTCTCTCGGCGTCAGCTCGGCTCCCACGGAGCTCACCGTCACGGCGTCGCCGGCGACGCGCAGCTCGGCCGCCGCGAGGGCCGCCCACGGCACGGCTCCGAGGCTCTCGAACAGCTCCATGGCGAGGCGAAGATGACGCCGGGCCTGACCACGCGTGTGCGCTCGTCGTAACCGTTCGCCGAAGCACAGCTCGGTGCGGGCCCGTTCGAAGGGGTTGGAGGTTCGGCCGTGGTGGGCGAGGGCGCGCTCGAACGAGTCGGTGAACGAATCGGCGGGAGCCAGCAAGCCGCGGCAGCGGGCGGCGGCGGCGAGGGCGGACTCGCGTCCCGTGCTGGTGGCGAGCTGTTCGAGCTCGTCGATCACAGCGCCGGCCGCGACGGCGTTGCCGCTGCGAATCAGGCTCTCGGCGAGATCGGCATGGACCGGCAGCAGCCCCGGCTCGCCGAGGCCTCCACTGGTGGCGATCTCGTGGGCACGGGACAGGTGGGTGATCGCCTCGCCGAAGCGTCGATGACCGAGGGCAAGATGTCCGAGCGCGGCCTCGGCGAAGGCTGTCGCGGCGCGCATCCCCGAAGCGCGGTCGCCCTCGAAGGCCCGCGACGCGTGCTCGATGCAGTCGGCGTCGGCGCCGCGCGACGCTTCGATGCGGGCGAGGGTGCTCGCGGCGATTGCGGCGTCCGCTGGTTGGTTCGTCTCGACGAGCAGCTGGCACGCTTCGGTGGCCGCGGCGTGAGCGTCGAGCCACCGGCCGACGCGGAAGGCGAGCTCGGCGCCAGGCGACAACGACTGGCCGAGGAACGAGTGGTAGCCACCGTCGCGTTGGATCCTCACGGCGGCGGAGATGAACCGCTCGGCGAGCTCGTACTCCTCGAGCCACACCAGCGGCCAGGCGATCCCCAACGCGTGGAGGTGGCCGCGCTTGCCGGTCAGCCCGGCCGCAGCGGCAGCCTTGGCCGTGCGCAGTGCATCCGGATGGCCGGCCATCGTCTGGGTCATGCCGAGCGAGGACATCTGCAGCACATCGCGGGGTTGGCCGGCGGCGAGCTCGAGGGCGCGGTCGACCGTGCGCAGGGCGAGCGTCGATTCCATCTTGTACACGTGCAACTTGCCGGTGAACAGGAGCATCGTCATCGCCCGTCGTGGGTCGACTGCGGCGATCGCCTCGGCGTGTTGAGCGAGATCTCGATAGGCGGCATCGAACTCGCCGCGGCGCATGCGCAGGTCGGCGTTCAACAACGTCAGGTCCGCCTGCTCGATCGGGTCGTTGCCGATCAGTGGCTCGGCGAGTGCGCCGAGTCGCGCCGCCGCGCCGAGATCACCGCTGCGATTGGCCGCTCGCGCCGCTTTGGCGTAGGTGCGTCCCCGGTCGACGGCGTCGGCGGAGAGCTCGGCGGCGCGTGCCAGCGCCCGCGCCGCGGTCGCGTCCGCGCCTCGGGCCAGTGCCCGGCTGGCCATCTCCACCAACGCGGCGCGGGCCGCCGGATCCGGTCGGGCGACGGACGAGCCGAGATGCCAGGCGCGGCGGTCGGGGTCGGGTTCGACGGCAGCGAGCAGGCCGTGCGCGGCCCGCCGAGCGTCGGGTGTCGCTGTTTGGTACACCGTCGAGCGAACCAACGGGTGGCGGAACGTGACCGCGTCGCCGGTCAACGCAACGAGGCCCTGTCGTTCTGCCGGCTCGAACGCGTCAATGTCGAGGGACGCACGTGACAACGCGTCGAGCACCCGATCGAGGTGGCCCCGCCCTTCGGCGGCGGCGATCAACATCGCCTGCCGAGTCGACGCCGGCAAGGCGTCGACCCGACGCCGGAAGGGCAGCACGACCTCGGTGGACACGGCGATCGGTTCGACGATGGAGAGATGTCCGGCGCGCTGGTCGGACGACAGCCCATGGAGCAATTCGTGGAGGGCCAACGGGTTGCCGCCGGCCGCGCCGACGAGGGCGCGCACGACCGATGGCGCTGTGTCCGGAGCGCTGGTCCGCAACAGGGTCTCGGCCTCGGGTGCGGACAGCGGCTCGAGCGGCAGCGATGGCAACGTGTCGACGGCCGATCCCATGTCGTCGGTGCGCGCGGCAGCGACGAACGCGATCGGCACGTCCCCCGTGCGTCGGGCGAGGTGAACCAGTGAGCTCAATGACGCCGAGTCGACCCATTGCATGTCGTCGACGACGACCAGCATCGGCTCGCGCCCGCCGACGGTGCGGACGAGGTTGGTTGTGGCGACCTCGACGGACACCGGGTCGACTCCGCCAGTCGTGCCCAGCCCGAGCGCGGTGCGCAACGACTCCGCTTGCAGCGGGGGGATCCGGTCGAGTTGATCGAGGAGGGGACGGAGCAGGTCGCCCAACGTGGCGAATGGCAGGTCGGCTTCGGACTCGTACCCGCTGGCGCGCACGGTGCGCATGCGCGCCTTGTGGACGGCCAGATCGAGCAGCGCCGTCTTGCCGATCCCCGCGTCGCCGCGGAGGATCAGCGTTCCGCCGCAGCCGTGGCGCGCCGTCGCGATCAGTTCGCCGAGCGCTTCGCGCTCACGGTCGCGACCGACCATCACCCGCCCATCCTGCCAAACCACGGCGACCGACCGGGATGACAGGGGCTGCGGCGAGCAGACGTGCGCCGCCGGCGGACGTCACATGTGGTGCGGCATCGGCTGTCCGGGCTGCACGGGACCGATGCGGTACGGGCGCATCATCTCGTTGTCTTCGTGCTCGACGATGTGGCAGTGCCACACGTACTGGCCGGCACGCTCGAACTTGGCCTTGATGCGGGTCACTTCACCTGGGTAGGCGATCACCGTGTCCTTGAAGCCGCTCTCCCACGCCTCGGGCGGGCGAGGCGTCGATCCCTCGGCCACCCGCACGGTGCCGGCCGTCTCGTCGACGACGATGGCCTGGCGGTTGACGACCTCGAACAGCACCTCGTGAACATGCATCGGGTGCGCATCGCCAGTGGTGTTGTAGAACTCCCACAGCTCGGTCGCTCCGACCTTCG
>DATBKA010000164.1:0-1800 GCA_036556105.1 Ilumatobacteraceae bacterium
GGGCAACGACCACTCCACCCATGGTGTTGGTCAGACCGTCGGCGAGGCATTGCACGTCGGGTGCGCACGAGCCCCAACCAGGGGAGGCGGGAATGACGATCGTGCCGTCCTCGGGCCAGTAGAGGAAGGCGTGGTGATCCCACAATGCCTCGCTGTACCCGCCGATCGGCAACGTCGACAGCCGCTGCGGGTTGGCCGGATCGTGCACGTCGAACAGCGACAATTGCGTGCCTTGCACGCGCCCCTCGTCGGTGGCGTCCTGTCCGACGCCCAGCAGCAGGCCCTCGCCCACAGGGTGGAGGTAAGCCGAGTAGCCGTTGATCTTCAGCTCGCCGGTGACGTTCGGAGTGCTCGGATCGCTCAGGTCGATCACGTACAGCGGATCGGTCTGGCGGAACGTGACGACGTACCCCTGTGTGCCGAGGAAGCGCACGGCGTAGATCTGCTCACCCTTGCCGAGGCCGTCGACAACACCGATCTCCCTCAGCTCGTTCCCGTCGGCACGCAGCACGCGGACGGCGGACGAAGGAGTTTGATCGGTCGTCCAGCCGAACGTCGTCGTGGCGATGCGGAGGTCGCCGTCGAGCTCGCTCATCGAGAACTGGTTGAGCAGCTGCCCGGGCACCTCACCGGAGGCGACATAGGACGCCGCGCCCTGCTCCCCGAGCGAGAACTTGTGGATCAAGGTCGGTGGCGCATCGGGCTGCACCTCGCCGTTCGGCTGCGACCAGTCCCACGGCACCGTCGCCATGTAAATGCTGGTTGGCGAGGTGTACACGGTGCTGCTGTTGGACACGATTCCTGCGGATCCGACCGGCTCCCCGGTCCCGTGCATCTGCAGCGAGGCGATCCACGAGATGCCCAACCCGGCGTAGCGATCGGGCGCAGCGACGGTCGAGCAGTCGAGCGCCTGCGACATGTCGCCGAACGAACCATCGTCCAACTCGTCGAACCACCGCGGCATCCAGTCGGCGGCGGTGGACTCGGTGATGATCTGCTTGTTGCGGGCCAACGCCCGCTCCTCGTCGAGCCCGAACTGGTCCGGGTGCACGAACGCCAGTCGCTGCGACAACGACGTCGTCAGCACGAGGCGAGCAGTGCCGTCGATCGCCCGAGTGGCGACGACGTACCCCTCGAGGTGGCTGCGGTGAACGAGGGCCGGAGACGCCACGTCACTGACATCGAACAGCGACACCACGGTGTCGACCCCTGAGTACGGCTGGGTAGCAACCAGCAACCGGGTGCCGTCGAGGAGAAGTTGGTGCGTCCCATCCGGCACGTCGAGCTTGCGGACCAGGCGAGCCTCGGCGACGTCGATGATCCTCACCCCGTCTTGCGAGGCGATGAACACGTGGTTGCCGTCGGTTTCGACGATGTCGCCCTCATCGACCCCCGACTCCTGCGTGTTGGTTCCGGAGTATGCCGGTGCCGCGGTCCCCGCCGGCCCACCGCTTGCCGCCGGCGCAGCGGTGGTCGGAACGGCAGCGCCTCGCGCCGAGTCCTCGGCGGCCATCATCGGAACAGGCCCGTAGTAGTACGGATACGGTCCGTCGAGCCCCCACGCCGTGACTCGCTGCAGTGCTTCGTCCTGCATGTACGACAACAGGTCGGGGCACTCGGCGAAGAAGCGCAATCGTGACGACCCGAACGAACTGAACCGCGCCGGTCGGCGCGGCTCGGTCGTCGTCGTCCCGTTCGTCTTCGGTCGACTGCCCGGTGTGGACGTCGTCGTCGATGGGGATGCGGACGAGGTGGTCGGCGAGGCGGGATCGCTCGGTGCGGAGTGCTCGTCGTCGCCGA
>DATBKA010000165.1:0-4974 GCA_036556105.1 Ilumatobacteraceae bacterium
CTCGGTTGCGCTGGACCCGGAGTCGCTGTCGGAGCCGCAGGCCGCCCGCAACGCCGCTCCGCCCATCGCGGCGAAGCCGCCGAGGACCAAGTTGCGGCGACTGATGATGGCGAATCCGACGTCGGATGGGCTCGGTGAACGTTCTGCTTTTTCAGCCACTTCTTCCCCCAAGTTTCGGTGCGCACCGAATCCGATTCGGTCACGCAGCAGATGTCGTGAGCCGAAATCTCGCGCGTCGATTTGGTCGCGTCAAGAGATTTCGTTCGAAAAGTGTCGGAATCGCACATGAATGGCCCCGGTTATGTTGGGACATCCGAGATTTATGTTTGAACCTGTTGACAGACCTCGATTCAGTCGGCAATGCTCGCAACCGATGCCAAGCAGGGGAAGGCCGTCGCTGGCGCGGCAGCGCCACGAGTTGATCGTCTCGCTCGTGCGCCGTGCCGGCTCGGCCCGCGTTGCCGAACTGGCCCAGCAGCTCGACGTCAGCGAGATGACTGTCCGACGCGATCTCGACGTGTTGCACGACGCCGGACTGATCGTCAAGGTTCACGGCGGCGCCACCGTTCGGTACGAGCACAGCACCGACGAGCCGGGCTTCGCGGCGAAGGCATCGCAGAACATCCACGAGAAGCGAGCCATCGCCGCCTCGGCAGCCGTGCTCACCGGAGCCGGTGCCGCGATCGGCATCACCGCCGGAACGACGACGGTGCAGCTTGCCGCCGAGCTCGTCACGCTGCCGAACCTGACCGTCGTCACCAACAGCATCCCTGCCGCAGATGTGTTCCACGCCGCGCCGCGCTCCGATCGCACCGTGGTCCTTCTCGGTGGCGAGCGCACTCCCAGCGATGCGCTCGTCGGGCCGGTCGCCGTCGCCGCGCTGCGGTCGTTCCATCTCGATACGGTCTTCATGGGGGTCCACGGCATGCATGAACACGCCGGATTCACCACGCCGAACTTGCTCGAGGCCGAAGCGAATCGCGCCTTCGTCGACTCGACCGACGAATTGGTCGTGCTCGCCGATCACACGAAGTGGGGGGTCACGGGTCTGACCACGATCGCCGAGCTCGACGAAGCGACGGTGTGCGTATCAGACGACCGCCTGTCCGAACACGCCCGCGCCGTCTTGAGCGATCGTGTCGGGCGGCTGATCCTGTCGAAGTCCGATGCCGTTCGCGGCGGAAGGAGTGCCTGATGGCCACCGTCACGTTCGAGCGGGCGACCCGCACCTACCAAGAGGGTCAGGTGCCTGCGGTCGACGCTCTTGATCTGGAGATCGCCGATGGCGAGTTCCTGGTGCTCGTCGGACCATCGGGTTGCGGCAAGTCGACGACGCTGAGGATGCTCGCCGGTCTCGAGCCGGTCGACTCGGGCTCGGTGTTCATCGGTGATCGTGACGTCACGATGTTGCCGCCAAAGGATCGCGACATCGCCATGGTCTTCCAGTCGTACGCGCTGTACCCGCACATGACGGCCGCCGAGAACATCGGCTTCCACCTGAAGATCAAGAAGATCGAGAGGGACGAGCGGGACCGGCGCGTTCGCGAGGCGGCGGAGATTCTCAACCTCGTCGAGTTCCTCGACCGCAAGCCGGCCAAGCTGTCTGGCGGGCAGCGCCAGCGGGTGGCGATGGGGCGAGCGATCGTCCGCCAACCGCAGGTGTTCCTGATGGACGAGCCGCTGTCGAACCTCGACGCCAAGTTGCGCGTCCAGACGCGAACTCAGATCGCCGCATTGCAGCGCCGTCTCTGCGTCACGACCGTGTACGTCACCCACGACCAGGTCGAGGCGATGACGATGGCCGACCGAGTCGCCGTGCTCAAGGACGGCGTGTTGCAACAGGTCGCCTACCCGCGCGACCTGTTCAGCCGTCCCGTCAACATGTTCGTGGCCGGCTTCATCGGCTCCCCGGCGATGAACCTGTTGAAGGCAACCGTCACCGAGGCCGGCGCTCATGTCGGCTCGTTGACCGTGCCGCTCACGGTCGAGCAGCGCAACGCGTTGACGAGCGCCGACGTGATCGTCGGCGTGCGCCCGGAGAGCTTCGGCGTTCGTCGCGAAGGCGGGTTGAACTGCACGATCGATCTCGTCGAGGAGCTCGGCTCGGAGTCGTTCCTGTACTGCACCGCCGAGGGGGTTCCGGGCACACCGGTCGTGGCCCGCAGCGAGGGGCTCAGCGGCGCCAGCCGCGGCGACTCGGTGTCGTTGACGCCGATCCCCACATCCACCCATCTCTTCGACGCACACACCGGCTTGCGTCTGCCCGAGGCTTGACGCAGCGTGTCCGAATCGCGCATCGATCCGCTGCTCGGAACGGTGGTGCATGTCGTGGGAACCCGGCAAGAGCGCCCCAACCTGCCCGCCACGGGGTGTCCGTTCTGCGTGCGCGGCCTCGAGGCGCCGGAGCCGTACGACGTGCGCTGGTTCCCCAACCGGTGGCCGGCGATGGAAGGCGACCGGTGCGAGGTCGTGCTGTACACCCCGCAACACGATGCAACGTTTCCATCCCTCGGCATCGCCGGGGCGCGCAAGGTGATCGACCTGTGGGCCGAGCGCACGGACAGGCTGGGGGCGCGTGACGACGTCGACTACGTGCTCGTGTTCGAGAACCGCGGCGCCGAGGTCGGCGCCACCATCTCTCATCCACACGGTCAGATCTACGCCTACGACCATGTGCCCGAACGTCAGGCGCGACGCCTCGCCGGCAAGTGGGCGCCGGACAAGTCGCCCGACGAGCGGTTTGTGTGTGAGGCGGCCGACTGGCGAGCATGGGTTCCCTACGCGCCGACGTTTCCGGTCGCCATCGAACTGGCGCCGCTGCACCGCGTGCCCGACCTGCCGTCGATGACCGGTGACGACCGCCAGGCCTTCGCTTCCATGTTGGTCGACGTGCTGGGGCGGTTCGACCGGCTGTATGGCCAACCACTGCCGTACATGATGTGGCTCAACCAGCAGCCCACGGTCAGCGACAGCCCTGCCGACGCCTGGTTCAACGTCGAGATCGTGTCGCCGTGGCGGGCGGCCGGAGTGCAGCGCTTCATCGCCGCCGCCGAGGTCGCCAGCTGGGAGTACTTCAATCCCGTGATCCCCGAAGACGTCGCCGAACGTCTTCGCAACCTCGACTGACTGGAGCCCACCGTGCTGCCGACGATCGGAACGTTGCGGCCGTGGACCGACCCGACCCAGATCCAGATCAACCGGCTGCCGATGCACGTGCCGTTGAACGGGTTCGAACGCCGGTCGCTCGACGGCACGTGGTCGTTGGAGATGTTCGCCAACCCCGACGCCGTGCCGGCCGCGGCGATCACCGGGGAGAGGCCACGAGCCGTGCGGGTGACGGTGCCGGGCAACTGGACTCTGCAGGACCTCGGCGACTTCATCGACACCCCCCACTACACGAACATCCAGATGCCGTTTCCCGGGCCGCCGCCACGTTTGCCGGAGCGGAACGCGACCGGGGTCTACCAGCGCACGTTTGCCGTGCCCAAGGCCTGGCTGCGCAGGCGCACCGTCCTGCACGTCGCCGGTGCCGAGAGCGTGCACGCCGTGTTCGTCAACGGGACGTTCGCCGGCTACGGCACCGACAGCCGGTTACCGAGCGAGTACGACGTCAGCGAGCACGCCCATGCCGGTGTCAACGAGGTGGCGATCGTCGTCGTCCGCTACAGCGCGCACAGCTACATCGAGGATCAGGACCAGTGGTGGATGGCCGGCCTGCACCGGTCGGTGTGGGTCGAGTCGCGCCCGCTTGTGCACATCGCCGACGTGCCGACCACGGTCGACTTCGACACCGGATCTGGCAGCGGCGCCGTCGAGGCGACGACCGTCGTCGACTTCGGGGGCGACCCGCAGGACGGGTGGTCGGTGCGCTCGACGCTGATCGCTCCCAACGGCCGGCCGATCGGTCGGCCGCAACAGTCACCTGTGCCGAGCCGCTTCGCTCAGCCGTACGTCTTCCGCGGTCATCAGGTCACGGCGACGTGGGAGGTCGCCAACGCGCTGGCCTGGTCCGCCGAGCAGCCGCGGACCTATTGCGTGCGCGTCGAGCTGTGCGATCCCTCCGGCAGCGTGCAACATGCCGAAGAACAGCACGTCGGGCTGAAGCGAGTCGAGGTCCGCGACCGCCAGTTGCTGGTCAATGGCCAGCCGATTTGGGTGTTCGGGGTCAACCGGCACGACCATCACCCCGATCGCGGCAAGGCGGTGACCGTCGCCGACATGCGCGCCGACCTGACGGCGATGCGCGCCCACAACATCACCGCCGTGCGCACGTCGCACTACCCGAACGACTCGGCGTTCCTCGACCTGTGCGACGAGCTCGGCTTCTACGTCGTGGGCGAAGCGAACATCGAGAGCCACGGTTACAACTTCAGCCTGTGCAACGACCCGCGCTACCGCGACGCGTGGCTCGAGCGGGGGGCACGGATGGTGCAGCGTGATCGCAACCACCCGTCGGTCATCCTGTGGAGCCTCGGCAACGAGAGCGGCTACGGCACCAACCACGACGCGCTTGCCGGATGGATCCGCCGCGCCGACGGCACGCGGCCGCTGCACTACGAAGACGCGATCCGCATCGAAGGTTGGGAGGACGGCGGGCGTGCCGCGACCGATGTCGTCTGCCCGATGTATCCGGAGATCGCCTCGATCCGCGACTACGGCACCGCCGGCGTCGGAGATCGACCGCTGATCCTGTGTGAGTACAGCCACGCGATGGGCAACTCCAATGGCTCGCTGGCCGACTACTGGGACACGATCGTCTCGACACCCGGCCTGCAAGGTGGATTCATCTGGGAGTGGAAGGACCACGGGTTGCGACAGCGGCTCGCCGACGGCACGGTCCGGCTGGCGTACGGCGGCCAGTTCGGCGACACGCCCAACGACGGCAACTTCGTCGCCGACGGGCTGATGTCGGCCGACCTCGTGCCGCATCCGGCCATGCGCGAAGTGGCGTGGGTGCACCGACCCGTGACCGTG
>DATBKA010000166.1:0-4163 GCA_036556105.1 Ilumatobacteraceae bacterium
ACGACGTCGACGTCGTCGAGCGCGGCCAGCTCGGCGAGCGCGCGAGGGTCCTCGGCCGTGAGCCGCGCCCGCGCCGGCGGCACGCTGAACTCGGCGGCCTGCGCAGCCAGCCCCGCCTCGTTGCGCCCCGTCGCCAGCGCCACGACGCGGTAGCGGTCGGGGTTGTGGCGCACGACGTCGAGGGTCTGCGTCCCGATCGAGCCGGACGAGCCGGCGACGGCGACGCGTACGGTCATTCGGCCGCGATGCGAGCGAGCGAGCGCCAGTGAGCGAGCGGCCAGCCACTGCGCGGGCAGTATGCGGTGTGGCCGGGGAACGCAATGACGGCTGCTCCTACGTCCACGGTTCGAGCACCAGCGTGAGGTAGTACGCCGCCGGGAGCACGAACAAGAAGGCGTCGAAGCGATCCAGGACCCCACCGTGCCCGGCGATGATGCTGCCGAAGTCCTTCACGTCGAGGTTGCGCTTGAACATGCTCTCCGTGAGGTCGCCGAGCGGAGCGGTGATCGAGACGACGATGCCGAGCACGATCAGATCACCCGCGCTGTTCCAGGTGGTCGAGCGATCGGTGATGCTGACGATCACCATCGCCGCGATCGTGGCCACCGTGCCACCGATCAGACCCTCGATGCTCTTGTTCGGGCTGATCCACGCCCGGAGCGGAGTCTTGCCGGCGGCGCTGCCGACGGCGAGTGCGCCGACATCGTTGGCGACCACGCCGAGAGCGAGCAGGAACAGGGTGTCGGTGCCGACGTCTTTGCTGATGAAGCCATCGGCGACGGCAAAGCCGAAGCCCTTCGAGTACGTCAGGATCAACGCCGCATAGGAACCGAGCACGCCGATCCACACGACGCCGAGCGTCGTGATCGCCATGTTCGGCATCGGCGCCGCTTCCACGCTGTGGGCGCCGATGAACGTGAACGCGCCTGCTGCCATCGCCAGAACGAGGATCAACGGCAACGCTTGTTCACCAGCCCAATAGGCCCCGATCGGTAAGGCCACGCAGGCCACGATGCCCGCGACCGTGGCCGGGCGATATCCCTTCTCGGTGACCTTGTCGAAGTACTCGACCGAGCCGAGCCCGAGCACGATCACGGCGATGATCAGGGCCAGCTTCGGCCCGACGATCACGGCCACGATGAACACGATCGCCAACAGCAGACCGATCCCGATTGCCGTCGGCAAGTCGCGGGGGCCCTTGGCCGGCCTCGTCGGCGGCCGTGCGGGGGACCCCGATCGTGCCGGGCGGCCACCGCGATTCGGGTCGCCGGGCCGGCCCTTGCGCGGCGCGGGCCGCGACCGATCGTCGGTCGGGTCGGTGCCGATCGTGATCCGCCCCGGCTCGCGCCGCAGCGGCAGCGAGTCGTCGCGGGTCAGATCGCGGCTGATGTCTTGACTGATGTCGCGACTCACGTCGCGGGCGGTGACGTCGTCGAGCTCGTCGATGCCGTGGCCGAGCGCTCCCGGGCGATCCAGCTCCCCGGTCTCATCGTGACTGCCGACGGGCTGGTCGTCGCGCCACACGGGCGCCTTGCCGGCGAACGAGGACCACACATCGAGGTCGTCCGTGGTGTCGTCGGTCGGAGCCGACGTCGTCAACGTGCGCGGCATCTCGCCGGTGGGCGGCTCGGTCCAGTGCGGCAGCGGGCCGGTATCAGATGTGCCGAACGACAAGCCACCGGATTCCTCGTCTTCGGAGTCGGCGAACAAGGGTGGCCCGAAGTCGTCCGTGTCGTCGTCGTGTGGGCGTCGCGGACGCCTGCTGTCTTCGCTCATTCCATGCCCCGTTTTCCTCCGGCCACCGTTCCAGCCACTGTTGCAGACACCGTCCCAGACCTCTCAGACCTCGAGAAGTTCTTGCTCTTTGCGGCTGAACGCCTTGTCGATCATCTCGACGTGGTCGTGGGTGACCTTCTCGATCTCCTTCTCGGCGCGCTCCAGATCGTTGGCCGACAGCTGACCGGCCTTCTCTGCAGCCTCGAGGTGCTTGCGTGCGTCGCGGCGGATGTTGCGGACGGCAACGCGCCCGTCCTCGGCCATGTTCTTGACGATCTTCACGAACTCCTTGCGGCGCTCTTCGGTGAGGGGCGGGAAGTTCAGTCGCAAGACGACACCGTCGCTGGACGGGTTGACACCGAGATCGCTGTCGCGGATCGCCTTTTCGATGGCCCCGATCGAGTTGCGATCATGCGGTTTGACCAGGAGCTGCCGAGCTTCTGGCACCTGGAACCCGGCCAGTTGCTGCACGGGAACCATCGACCCGTAGTACTCGACCATCAACCGCTCGACGAGGGCAGGAGTCGCACGGCCGGTACGGACAGTCGTGAACTGGTTCTGCACGTGCTCGACCGCCTTCTCCATCTTGTCGAGGGCATCGAGGAGCGTCTCTTCGATCACGTCTACCAGCGTATCTAGCGGCGAGGAGCCGGGTTGCACACTGGGCACCAGATGCCGGTCCGCCGGCCCGCCGGCGACGGCCCGGAATCGGGGCGAGATCAGCCCCGAATCGTCGTTCCGACCCGCTCACCACGCAAGATCGCTTGCAGGCTTCCGGGCTTGGACATGTCGAAGACCTTGATCGGGATCTTGTTGTCGCGACAGAAAGCGATCGCCGTGGCGTCCATCACCTTCAGATCCTTGGTCATCACCTCGATGTAGGTGATCTCGTCGTACCGCGTCGCATTGGGGCTGGTCAGCGGGTCGGCGCTGTACACACCGTCGACCCCCGAGTGCGTGCCTTTCAGCAGCGCGTCGGCATCGATCTCGGCGGCGCGCAGCGCAGCCGCGGTATCAGTGGTGAAGAACGGGTTGCCGGTACCGGCGGCGAAGATGACGACACGACCCTGCTCGAGGTGGCGCATCGCCCGGCGGCGGATGTACGGCTCGCACAGACGCGGCATCTCGATCGCACTCTGCACCCGCGTGTCCTGGCCGGCCCGCTCCAGCGCGTCCTGCAGGGCCAACGCGTTCATCACGGTACCCAGCATGCCGATGTGGTCGGACTGCGTGGCGTCCATCCCCGACATCGCCCCGGTGCGTCCACGCCAGAAGTTGCCTCCCCCGACCACGACCGAGACGTCGACGCCCATCTCGCGGACGGCGACGATCTCGTTGGCGGTCGAGTCGAGGGTGGCCGCGTCCAGACCCTGGCCGGACTCGCCGGCCAGCGCCTCACCAGACGGCTTGAAGACGATCCGCTTCCACCGCGGGGACGCCTGGCCGTCGGCGGAGGTCACTGCGTATCAGCCGATCTCGACCTGAGCGAAACGGATGATCTCTGCCTTGCCGATCAGTTGGCTGATCGTCTGCTTGTCGTCCTTGGCGTATGGCTGGTCGAGCAAGGCGACCTCTTTGTAGAAGCCGTTGAGGCGACCCTCGACGATCTTGGGCAGCGCCGCTTCCGGCTTACCTTCGTTTCGGCTCAGCGTTTCCAGCGTCTGACGCTCCTTTTCGACCACGTCGGTGGGCACGTCGTTGCGGCTGAGGTACTTCGGCCGGGCGAAGGCGATGTGTACCGCCACGTCGTGGGCGAGCTCCTGGGAGCCGTTGGCCACCTCGACCAGCGTGGCATTGACGCCGCGGCCGCCCTGGATGTGGAGGTAGCTGTCGAGCACGTTGCCCGGAGCAGCTTCGATGCGGACGACATCGCCCAGCTCGATCTTCTCCTTCAACGTGATCTTCAGATCCTCGAGCTGTGTCGACCGCTGGGCGACGGCACCTTCGCCGCCGGCGAGGACGAGATCGGCCAGCGTCTGCGCCTCCGCCTTGAACCCGTCGCTCGACGCCACGAAGTCGGTCTCGCACTTCAGCTCGACGATCGCCCCGGCGTTGCCGTTGACGGCCATGGCGATGGCGCCTTGGATGTTCTCGCGGTCGTCGCGCTTGGCGCTGGCGGCGAGGCCCTTCTCGCGCAGCCACTGACGAGCGTCTTCCATGTTGCCGTCGGTGGCCTCGAGAGCCCTCTTGGCGTCCATCATCCCCGCGCCGGTGGCCTGGCGCAGGTTCTGAACATCTTTTGCGGTGAATGCCATTGGTGAGCTCCTCGTCAGCTCTCGTTGTCGGCGGACGTCTCCGCGGTGTCGACGGTCGTGTCAGCGGCTTCGGCGGACGTGTCGGCGGCCGGGTCGGTCGTTGCCGCGGCTTCGGCGACAGCCTCGGTGTCG
>DATBKA010000167.1:0-1862 GCA_036556105.1 Ilumatobacteraceae bacterium
GACGTCGTCGGCGCGTCCGTAGCGAGCGGCGAGGCGCCGCGTGCACGTCGAGGTGGCGACGGCCACCTCACCGCCCCCGGGCGCGCTCAGTTGCACCACAGCACCACGGGGTGCGTAGACGAAGTCCGTCACTCGGTCGAACACCGAGACGCGCCCGTCAACGGCGAAGGGCTCGCCGTCGACAGTGACGGTCAGATCCGTGACCGACAGCGGGAGCACGACCGCTTCACTGCCGCCGAGCTCGATAGAGCGCTCTACTCCGGGTCGCAACAAAACGACCATCAAGCCCGTGTAGGCCCATCCTGCATCCTCGGGCGTCAACGAAACGAGGAGATCGCCGGCCGCCAACGTGCCGGCGGGTCGATGGAGTGAGCGGCTCATTGTCTGTCCTTTGCGGCCTGCTCGACCAAGTCTGCAGCCCGGGCCACTGCCGCCGCAACGTCGCCGGATTGCGGGTAGAGCAGGGCCCGCCCGATCACCAGCCCCCGCACGGTCGGCTCGTGGAGCGCTGCTTCCCACATCGCAAACGTCGCCTCGGGATCCGGGCCGGGCGCACCGCCGAGCAGCAACAGCGGCTGCGTCGTGACCTTGGCAACCGTGGCGATGTCGGCCGTGGCTTGGATCTTCAGCCAGGTGTACGCACTCGAACCGCCGAGGGCGGCGCTGACCCCAACCGCTTTGACCAGCGCCAGTGGATCGACATCCCACACGGCTTCGCCCTTGGGGTCCTTGGTGTACGGGATCGGCTCGATCATCGCCATCATCCGCGCGTCGTTGAGCTCCTGCACGGCGCGAGCAGCGCTCTCCAGCGTCGGCACCGTGCCGGCATCGCGGTAGTCGATGCGCAGCAGCAACTTGCCGGCATCGAGGTTGGCAGCGCGCAGATGGGCCGTGTCGTAGGCGGTGAAACGATCGTCCATCGTCCACGTCGCGCCGGCCAATCCTCCGCGGTTCATGGTGCCGACCGCAACCCGATCGTGCAACGCCTCGAGAAGGACGAGATCGTCGATGATCTCCGCGCTGGCCAGCACGCCGTCGACGCGCGGGTTGTCGAGTGCGATGAGGATGCGTTCCAGCATCGACCTGCGGTTGGCCATGGCCAGCGGGTCGTCGTAGAGGCTGACCATGCCGCGCGCCGTGTGGTCGGCGGCGACGATGAACAGCATCCCATCCTGTGTCAGCGTCTCGCGCCGACGTCGCGCCGCCAACGCCTCGGCGATCCGGTGCGGCGCACTGACACGTGTCTCGGTCAGCGCGGCGAACGTAGCGTCATCCAGCGACACGACGCTCCTCCAGCGCCCCTTCGACTTCCTCGAACGTGGGCATCGCGTCGGAGCAGAGCAACCGGGAGGCAACGATCGCGCCGGCCACGTTGCAGTACTCGACGATGCGGACCGGCTCCCAGCCGGACAGCAGCCCGTGGGCGAGCATGCCGCCGAACGCGTCGCCGGCACCGAGGCCGCAGACCACCTTGACGAGGTGCGGCGGCACGACGGCGGTGCCGTGGGCATCAGCGACCATCACACCCTCGGCGCCCATTTTGACGATGGCCAGTTGCACGCCGCGAGCGAGCAGGCGGCGCGCCGCCTCCGGCGGATCGCCGGACCCGACCGCCACCTCGCACTCGATCCGGTTCCCCACAGCGACGGTGACGTGATCGAGCACCGGCCCGATGTCGGCGCTGGCGGCCTGCTGGCTGGGCCAGAAGTTGGCGCGATAGTCGAGATCGAACACGACGTGGGCACGGCGATCGCGAATCGCCAGCAGATCCCAGCACGTCCGCCGCGCCGGGTCCTTGGAGAACCAAGCCCCGGTCAGCCACAGGATCGGCACTTCGATGACGGCGCCATCGTCGATCTCGT
>DATBKA010000168.1:0-7431 GCA_036556105.1 Ilumatobacteraceae bacterium
TGAACGTCTTGCCGCCGCTCGAGATCACGAGCGTGCGGTCGCGCATGCCCGGCAGTGTCGCCAGTGGGACGTGCGTGGCATCGTCGAAGACGAGATGCTCGTAGACCTCGTCGGTGGCGACGATGAGATCGTGCTCGACCGCGAGGCCGGCGATGAACCGTCGTTCCTCGTCGTCGAGCACGTGCCCGGTCGGGTTGTGCGGGCTGTTGATCAGCAGCAGCTTGGTCTTCGGCGTGATGGCGGCGCGGAGCTCGCCGGGATCGAAGCGATAGCTCGGTGGCCGCAGCGTGACGGGCTTGGCGACCGCTCCGGCCAGAGAGATGCATGCCTGGTAGCTGTCGTACATCGGCTCGAACAGGACGACCTCGTCGCCGGTGTCGAGCAACCCCATCAGCGTTCCGGCCAGCGCTTCCGTTGCCCCGGCGGTGACGAGGATCTCCGAGTCGGGGTCGTACTGGAGATCGTAGAAGCGTCGCTGGTGGGTGGCGATCGCCTCGCGCAGCACCGCCATCCCGGGCCCTGGCGGGTACTGGTTGACGCCTCCGTTGATCGCCGCGATCGCCGCGTCGAGAACCTGGCGCGGTCCATCGGTGTCGGGGAAACCCTGACCGAGGTTGACGCTGCCGGTCGCCGTCGCCAGCGCGCTCATCTCGGCGAAGATCGTGGTACCGAAGCCCTGCAGCTTGGCGGTGAGGTGTGGCAAACGGGCTGAAGACACGCCGACAAGCGTAGGCCCTGACCCGCTGCTGCCGAACTTAGGCGACCGTGATCGTGCCGTGCATCGATCCGTGGATGTTGCAGTGCACGTTGTACGTGCCCGGCGTGTCGATCGTCAGTGGTGCACTGCCGCCGCCGGGGACGTCGACACTGAAGGCGCCGTTGTCGTCGGTGAGCGTGTGGCCGACGCCGTCCTTGTTGGTGACGGTGAACTCGGTCTTGGCCGTGAGAGCGCTGCTGGAGTACTGCCGGTTCTCGATCGTCACTCCCGCGGCTGGCGCTCCTCCGGTGGTCGCCTCGGTGCCACCAGAGTCGCTCTTGCTGTCGCTGCTGCACGCCGGGGCGACGACTGCCAGCAGACACGCTGCTCCGACTGCCAGTCGATTCCTGGTCTTGCTCATGCTCGCTCCATTCGTTCTTGCGGTTTGGACTAGTGCTGGAACTCGGTGAGGTGATCGGGCCCGAACGAGTGCGGCAGCAATGCGTCGAGCGTGAACGTCGCCCGCACGCCGTCGGGGCCTGCGGCATAGATCGGCGTCTCCGGCTTGGCGAACTCGCGGATGCGCTGCCGGCAGCCGCCACAGCAGGTGCCGATGGCCTCGCCGTCGCAGATGGTCAGCACGGCGACGATCTCGTGCTCACCGGCGAGCACCATCGCCGAGATCGCGCCGGCCTCGGCGCACGCTCCTTGCGGGTACGCCGCGTTCTCGACGTTGCACCCGGCGAACACGCGGCCACTGGCCGTTCGTACGGCCGCGCCAACACGAAAGTGCGAGTAGGGGCAGTGGGCGTTGGCTTGCGCGGCCCGTGCTGCTTCGAACAGTTCATCCACGTCAGACGACATCACGTGCTCACAGTACGCAGATCGTCGAGCGGTGTCATCGTCACGCGCCATCCGTCGGCCACGGCGATGCTCCAGCCGTTCGAGCTGAGCGTCTCACCCGCGGTCAGCAGGTCGTCGAACGGCGGCAACCCGACGATCGGTGTCTGCGTGCGTTCCGCGCCGCCGGTGTCCACGAGGTGCACCGCCACTCCGCTCGCCGGGAGATGGCTGTCGAACCCCTCGGCGACCAGCAGTTCGACCGTGAGGAAGCGGTGATCATCGAGGGCGATCACGGCCAGCCGTGTGCCGCTCGTGCCTGCCGACGGCTGCAGTGTGAGGCTCGAGCCGGCCGGTGGAACGTCTTCGACGGCCGACTGCGGTAGCCATCCGGCGGCGAGGCGATTGATGGCCAACGTGTCGGGTGCATCGCGGCGTTCCGGCTCGGTCATGCGGGGGGCGGCACTGTTGCTCATCACGTCGAGGGCGCTGGTGTGGGGATCGCCGGCGGTCTCGGCGGAGCCGCTGTGCGGCCAGCCGAGCGCGTGACCGAGCTCGTGCTCGATCAGATCCATCGGGGGATCACCGGCCCAGTCGCTGCTGAAGTCGGCGGCGCCGACATAGACGAAACGGCGCGTCGTCGACGCTGGGCACGGCGGCGTCGCGCACGGTGATCCGGCGTTGGCGGAGCCTCCCGGCTGGGTTGCGTTGTGTTCGGCGTCGGCGACGACGAACACCCCGTGGGCCTTGTCACCGACATCGGCCAACGCCTTGTCGACACAGGCTTGCGGCTCGTCGGTGGAGGCGATCGTCACCTCTCCACCGACGCTGAACACTGGGTGGTAGGCGCCGTGAGACAGCCGATCGAAGTAGTCGGTCACTCGTTCCGACAGGATCGTCGTGATGGCGTCGGGGCGCAGATCGAGGCGCAATGGCAACCCGACGTAGTACACCGATTGGGCCTCGGGCGGCACGTGACAGACGAAGACCTGCCAGGGGTCGTCGCCTTTCGTCATCCATTGCGTCTGGCGGCCGGCCTGCACGACAGTCATTACTGCCCGAGGGAGCGTTGCGGATTCATCGCTGCACGCCACCAGCACGAGAAGCACGGCTGCCCAGGCGCGTCGCACCGGACGAGGTTATGTGCAGGCGATCGTCGATCCGTGACACGATGTGCACGTGTCGGGACGCTCCGTTCGCCGTCGCCTGCTCGGCAACACCCTGGTGCGCACTGTGCTGTCGGTGTGGGCGTGGCTGGTGTTGGCAGTGGTCATCGTGGTCTGGGTGCCGCTGGTGCTCGCCGTACGTGTCGCCACCGCCCCGTTCGACAAGGGCCGCTACTACACGGGTCTCGTGTTCCGAAAGCTCGCCGTCGTCCACCAATGGCTCAACCCGTTGTGGCGGTTCCGCACCTCCGGCGTGAAGGTCGAGGACCCCCGTCGCCCGTACATCGTCGTTGCCAACCATCAGAGCTTCGTCGACATCCTCCTCATCTCGCATCTGCCGTGGGAGATGAAGTGGCTGTCGAAGGAGGCGTTCTTCAAGTACCCGTTCGTCGGTTGGCTGATGCGCATGGCCGGCGACATCAAGTTGGTTCGCGGCAAGCACGAGTCCGTCACCGAGGCGATGGATGCCTGTCGCGATCGCCTGTCGAAGGGTGTCAGCGTGATGATCTTCCCAGAGGGCACGCGCAGCCACGACGGCGAGTTGCGCAAGTTCAAGAACGGCGCCTTCCGTTTGGCGATCGAGACGGGCACCTCGATCCTTCCTCTCGCGCTGAACGGCACCTACTCAGCCCTGCAGAAGGGGGATTGGCGCTTCGGCGTGACCGATGCCGAGGTTCGCGTCCTCGACCCGATCGACACGAAGGGGATGACGTCGCGCGACGTGCACAAGCTGCGCGACCGCGTGCATGCCGTGATCGCCGACGAGCTGGCGTTGATGAAGGCCGGCTGATGCCGCTGCTGTTCGCCAGCGACGACGACCGCGACCTTGTCAAGGCCGAGCGTGACGTCGGTGAGACCTTCGAGGACCTGGACCTCGATCTGCGTTCGCTGGCGGCCGTCTCCAACATCTTTCGCGCTGCGACCGCCGTCCGCAACCACATGGAGAACGGTGTGCTCGCCCAGCACGAGCTGTCGTGGAGTGCCTTCACCGCGCTCTTCGTGCTGCGCGTCTGGGGCGACATGGACGCCCGTTCGCTGGCCGCCGAAGCCGGTGTCACCGCAGCCACGTTGACCGGCGTGATGAAGACGTTGGAACGACGCGGGTTGCTGCGGCGCAAGGCCGACCGGGTCGACGGTCGGCGCATCCTCGTCTCGCTCACGCTGCGCGGCCGCAACGTCGTCGACGACGTGATGCCGGCGTTCAACCGTCACGAGTCGTTGGTGACCCAGGCGCTGACCGACTCGGAACGAGATCAGCTGGCCCGCTTCCTCCGCACGATCCTGCGCACGGTCGAAGCCATCGACCTCTGATCCCTTCGCTGCGTTTGTGAAGTTCCCGCCCACATACGGGCGGCGAGTTCACAAACGGTGCGTGTATTTGCGGGCTTCGCCGACGAGCCAGGCGAAGGCCGGATCGGGTTGCTCGGCGAGCATCTCCGGGTGCCATTGCACGGCGAGCACCTCCGGTCGGCCGTCCAGCTCGAACCCCTCGATCACGTCGTCCTCAGCGCGGCCGGTGACGATCACTCCGTTGCCCGGACGACCGACGGCTTGGTGGTGAAGGCTGTTGGTGGCGATGTTGTCGCCGTACAGCGCCGCCAGTTTGGTGCCCGGGCTGACGCGCACGGTGTGACAGCGGTCGGTGCGCAACGTGGTCCACAGCGCATGATCGCCGGCTTCGTCGAGGTGCTGCACCAACGTGCCGCCGAGGGCGATGTTGAGAAGTTGGGCGCCGCGGCACACGCAGAGCATCGGCAGACGCCGGTCGAGCGCGGCCCGGATCAGCGTCAGCTCCCACTCGTCGCGCCCCCGTTCGACCTCGCCGAGTTCCGGATGCGGGTCTTCGCCGTACAGCGAGGGATCGGGGTCGGCGCCACCGGTCATCACCAGCCCGTCAAGGCGGCTGATCATGTCGACGGGCTCGGCATCGCGAGTGAGCTGCACCGGCAAGCCGCCGACCGCAGCGATCCCCTTCGGGTACTCGCTGAGGTGAAGATCGACCTCTTCGCCCTGCAGCGCTCCTTGTGGCAGCGAGGGCACGCGCTCGACCGGCCAGCGCCGCCCGGACAGGCCGATCAGTGGGCGCCGGCTCACGCTCGGGTGACCTCGATCGGCAGTCGCTTGATGCCACTCATGAAGTTGGAGCGCAGTCGTTCGACGGGGCCGTTGAGGCGAACGTCACCGAGCCGCGGCAGCAACTCCTCGAACAGCACCTTCAGCTCCATGCGCGCCAGCTGGGCACCGAGGCAGAGATGCGGGCTCATTCGACCGAAGGCGACGTGCTCGTTCGGCGAGCGATGGATGTCGAAGCGATACGGCTCCGGGAACTGACGCTCGTCGTAGTCGGCAGCGACGTACCAGATGACGACCTTGTCGCCGCGCTTGATGGGTCGATCGTGAAGGGTGAGATCGGCGGTCGCGGTGCGGCGGAAGTGCATGGTCACGGTGCCCCACCGCAGGATCTCCTCGACCGCCGAATCCATCACGGCCGTGTTCCCGGCGATCACCGAGTCGCGCAGCTCGGCGAGTTGATCGGGTCGTTCGATCAACGCCTTGATCCCGGCGGCCATCGTGTAACGCGTCGTGTCGTTGCCGGCGCTCACCAGCAGCACGAAGAAGTTCTTGAACTCCCGCTCGGTGAGGCGGTCGCCGTCGATCGTCGGCGCGAGGAGGTGCATGATGACATCGTCGGTGGGCTGCCGGTGGCGCTGCTCGGCCTGACGCTCGGCGTATCGATAGAGATCGAGGGCAGCCGGCGATCGGAACGGGATCGACTTGAACTCGTCGGTGTCGGTGAGCCCGACCGGATGGTCGGTGAACTCCGGATCGAAGTTGCCCAGCAACGCGTCGCCGCGCTCGACGAGCCAACTGCCGTCCTCGTCGGGCACTCCGAGCAACCGACCGAGCATCCGCATTGGAAGCTGCTTGGCGATGCACTCGACGAAATCGAACTGCGGCGGGCCGGCCAACGCTTCGTCGACGACGGTGCGGGCCAGCAACCGGATTGCGTTCTCGTAGGCGAAGACCTCGCGCCGGCTGAACGGCTTGGACACGAGGCGCCGGAACCGCGTGTGCTCGGGAGGGTCGTACTCGAGCATGTTGCGGCGCGCTTGGAAGTCGGCGTCGTCCATCTCCTCGAGGGTGATGCCTTGCGCGCTGGAGAACAGCTCGACATTGCGGCTGACATGCAGCAAGTCGTCGTAGCGGGTCACCGCCCAGAAGCCCTTGCCGCCGTCGTGCTCGTCCCACCAACTGACCGGATCGTGATCGCGCAACCGCTGGAACGTGGCGTACGGGACGCCGTGCACGTAGGCGTCGGGATCGGTGATGTCGGCGTCGCTGCGACCGAGATCCACCGCAACCGGAGTCATCGAGCCATGCTAGTTCGAGCCGCAGCTCGTTCGGCCCCTAACAATTTCCAATGGGCGCGAAACCGGAACCCACGGTTCCCGGATCGCGCCCATCGGGTCGGTATGGGCGCGACAGCAGAACTGAGCCTTCGGTGGAATCGCGCCCATGCGGCGTGAGGGTGTCGAGGACGTGATGCGTCAAGATGGCGCCATGAACTTCACCGATCGGGTGGCGATCGTGACCGGCGGGGCATCCGGTATGGGCGCGGCGACGGCGCGACGGTTGGCAGAGGGCGGCGCTCACGTCGTCGTCGTCGACCGCAACGCCGAGCTCGCCGTTGCCGTGGCCGGAGAGCTGGCCGGCACGGCGTGTGCCGGAGACGTGTCCGACTCGGCGTTCTGCGACTCGGTCGTCGGCGACGCCGTCGGTCGCCACGGACGCCTCGACGCCGTCGTCAACGCTGCCGGAGTGATCGTGCGGGCGCGCGGCGAGGACACCACCGACCAGCAATGGGAACGGATCATGGCGGTCAACGTGACCGGCACCTTCTACATGTGCCGGGCCGCGGTGCGAGCGATGAAGCCGGCCAAGCGCGGCGCGATCGTCAACTTCGGGTCGATCTGGGGCGACCTTGGCTCTGCCGGGGTCGCGGCCTACTGTGCCTCGAAGGGCGCCGTGCACAACCTCACCCGCGCCCTGGCGATGGATCACGCCGGCGACGGTCTGCGCGTCAACGCCGTGTGTCCGGGCGAGGTCAACACACCGATGTTGCAGTCGGAACGGGCCGAGCCCGTCACCGCCGAACTGCTCAGCCGCATCGCTGCGACGGTGCCGATGGGCCGCTTGGCCGAGCCGGACGAGATCGCTCGCGTCGTTTGTTTCCTCCTCTCCGACGACGCCAGTTACATGACCGGGGCACTCGTCAGCGTCGACGCCGGCTACGGGGCGAGGTGACCGTGGAGTATCGCCGGTTGGGTCGCAGTGGGGCGCGCGTGGCTCCGCTGGCACTCGGCACCGACAACATCATGAATCCGACCCCGGAGGACGAGTCGAGCCGGATGATCATGCGCGCTCTCGACGCCGGCATCAACCTGATCGATACGTCGAACAGCTACCGGGCGGGCGAGTCCGAGCGCGTGATCGGTCGTGTGCTGGCGGAGAGTGGTCGCCGTGATGAGGCGCTGATCGCCACCAAGGTCCACTACCCGACGGGCGACGGGCCGAACGATCACGGCAACTCACGGGTGCACATCATCCGCGCCTGCGAGGAGTCGCTGCGTCGGTTGCAGACCGATCGCATCGACCTCTATCAACTCCACCGGCCGGACTTCGACGTCCCCATCGACGAGACGCTCGGGGCGCTGACCGACCTCGTCC
>DATBKA010000169.1:0-6806 GCA_036556105.1 Ilumatobacteraceae bacterium
GGGTCAGTTCGGCCACACCACCGTCGCCATCGACGACGCGCACATCGAGGTTGGGCCGGGCATGTACACGGGCGGCGAGTACGTCATCGAGCCCGATGCCAGCTCGGCGAGCTATCCACTGGCAGCCGCGGCAATCTGTGGCGGCACGGTCGAGGTGCCCGGCCTCGGTTCGTCGTCGATGCAGGGCGACGCATCCTTCTGCGACGTGCTCGCGGAGATGGGATGCACCGCCTTGCGTTCCGAACGATCGACGATCGTCGCAGCGGGCGACACGCTCCAAGGGATCGACATCGACATGGTCGAGCAGTCCGATCTCGTACCCACGCTTGCCGCGGTCGCGATGTTCGCCCGCACACCCACGCGTATCCGCGGCGTGAGCTTCATCCGCGCCAAGGAGAGCGATCGACTCGGCGACCTGTGCATCGAGTTGCGCCGACTCGGCGCCGACGCCATCGAGACCAGCGACGGGCTGACGATCGCGCCCGCCTCGCTGCACGGCGCGTCGCTGGCCACGCACCACGACCATCGGTTGGCGATGGCCTTCGGCTTGATCGGGCTGCGCGTCGACGGCGTCGAGGTCGAGGATGCACACGTCGTCTCGAAGAGCTGGCCCGGCTACTGGGACATGCTCGAGGGGCTGCGATGAACGACGCGCTGGTGGTCGCCGCCTTCGACGTCGACGGCACCCTCTCGACCCGTGACTGCGTGCGCCCGTTCCTCGAACGCGCCGTCGGTCGCCACCGCATCGCCATCTCGATGTTGCGTCGCCCACTGGCCACCGTGGTCGCCGCGGTGCGCCGCGACCGTGACCGCTTCAAGGAGATCATCGTCGGCGGGGCATTGCGCGGCAAGCTGACCGCGGACGTCGAGGTAGTCGGCGAACAGTTCGCCCAGTTCGTCCTCGTCAACTGGCTCCGTTCCGACACCATGCGCCGGTTGCGGTGGCATCAGCGTGCCGGACATCGCATCGTTCTCGTCTCCGCGTCACTGGCGCCGTATCTGCGGCCGCTGGCGGTGCGGCTCGGCGTCGACGACGTGCTGTGCACCGATGCGGCACGCGCCGGCGGTCGATACGCCGGCGGCCTGGCTGGTCCCAATTGCCGCGCCGTCGAGAAGCGGCGCCGGTTCGAGGAGTGGTTGGAGCAGAACCGCTGGGGCGACGCCGAGGTGTGGGCCTATGGCGACAGCGCGGGCGATCGTGAGCTGCTGGGCCGCGCCGACCACCCGGTCTGGGTGAACGGCGCAGTCATCCCGGAAATCCCCGACATGGTCGTTGGATGACACGTTCTCTGTTCAAGCAAGCACGACCAAAGCAGTGGGTCAAGAACCTGCTGGTCTTCGCCGCGCCAGGTGCCGGTGGCCAACTCGACCAGTGGCCGTCGTTGTGGCGGGCCGTCGTCGCGTTCGTCGCCTTCTGCCTGGCCAGCAGCGGCACGTACTTCTGGAACGACGTGCTCGACGTTCACCACGACCGCAAGCACCCGACGAAGCAGCACCGCCCCGTGGCCAGCGGCAAGATCCCGCTCGGCGTGGCCCGCCTCGTGGGAACGCTGGGTCTGGTGGCCGGCATCGGGTTGGCGGCGACGACGCGGTGGGAGACTTCGTTGGTCATCGCCGGCTACGTCGTCTTGACGACGTTGTACAGCACGGTGCTGAAGCACATCGCCGTCGTCGATCTCGTCGCCGTCGCCGCCGGATTCGTGTTGCGCGCCGTTGCCGGCGCGGTCGCCACCGATGTGCCGATGAGCAAGTGGTTCTCGCTGACGACGTCGTTCGCGTCGTTGTTCATCGTCGCCGGCAAGCGCTACGCGGAGCTGCGCGATCTCGGTGACGACGCACAGACGCGGGCCACACTGAACGACTATTCGCTCGGGTTCTTGCGCATCGTCTTGTCGGTGAGCTGCGCGGCGTCGTTGGTGACGTATTGCATCTGGGCGTTCGACACCCGCGAAGCCGCCGGCTCGACGTGGCCCTACTACGAGTTGTCAATCGTGCCGATGGGCACCGCGCTGCTGCGCTACACGTTGATCCTCGAGCAGGGTCACGGCGCCGCGCCGGAGGAGATCTTCGCTCACGATCGCGTGCTGCAGATCCTCGGACTGGTCTGGATCGTGATCTTCGGGCTCGGGGTGTACCTGGCGTGACCACGCGGTCGCTCGAGGACGTTCAGCACGCAGTCGCGGCGGTCGAGGGATGGCTGAGCTCCGATCAGATCGCCCGGCTGTACCACGCGGCAGCGCGGACACGCGGCGGCGACCAGATCGTCGAGATCGGCAGCTTTCGCGGGCGCAGCACGATCGTGCTCGCCTCGGCCGCCCCCGACGGCGTCGCTGTCATCGCCATCGACCCGCATGCCGGCACCGATCGTGGGCCGCAGGAGTTCTCCGGGTTCGAGGCCGAGGCGCGGAGCGATCACGAGATCTTCTCCGCCAACCTCGCTCAGGCCAGCGTGGCCGATCGGGTGCGTCACGTCCGCGAGTTCAGCGATCACGCCCATGCGGAAGTCGATGGATCCGTCGCCGTCCTGTTCATCGACGGTGCGCATCGCTTCCGCCCGGCGCGCTCCGACATCCGCGACTGGGGAGCTCGCGTCGCCGACGGCGGCACGATGCTCATCCACGACTCGTTCTCCTCGGTCGGCGTGACGTTGGCGATCCTCCGCGAGCTCGCTGCG
Source organism: Ilumatobacteraceae bacterium (assembly GCA_036556105.1). GTDB lineage: Bacteria > Actinomycetota > Acidimicrobiia > Acidimicrobiales > Ilumatobacteraceae > JAENVT01. The sequence continues at coordinate 2,675 of DATBKA010000169.1, forward strand.
GGGCGGCGGTTCCGCTACGTCGGACGCTCGCGTTCGTTGGCCGAGTACCGCGCCGACCTCGACGCAACAGCGGGGTCGCGCCTCGCCAACTTGGCGCGTCAGTTGGCGCAACTCCCGTGGTTCGTGAAGAACCTCGCCCTGAAGGTGGCGCTCAGCCTGCACCTCGGCGGCGTGCTCGCCCGGCTCACCGGCCATCGCCCGGAGTGGCCGTACTGAGCCCGAGTTCCGGTATCGCCCGCGACGAGTGGGTTTCGGGGTGGGGACCAGCGGGTACAGGCCACTGATCAAGGAGGTTGCGATGCCTGACGTGGCGCGCCAGACGAGCAGGGTGTTGCCGGCCGAGCCGTTCCAGACCCTCGACGACTACGACGCCGCCGGTGGTGGACGAGGGTTGGAGGCCGCGCTCGCCGTCGAGCCCGGCATCATCATCGAGGAACTCGTCGCCTCCGGCTTGCGCGGTCGCGGCGGTGCCGGGTTCCCGACCGGTGTCAAATGGCGAACGATCCAGTCGTTCGCGTCACCCGTGCTGCGAACGTCGATCGTCGTCAACGCCGCCGAAGGAGAGCCGGGGACGTTCAAGGACCGGACGATCCTGCGCGCCAACCCATACGCGGTGATCGAAGGAGCATTGATCGCCGCCCGCGCCGTCGACGCCGGCTCGATCACGATCGCCACCAAGGCCGACTTCACCGAGGAGATCCGCCGCGTGCGTCAGGCCATCGAGGAGATGACGGCTGCGGGGATGATCGAGGTCGAGATCGACATCGTCGAAGGGCCGTCGGAGTACCTGTACGGCGAGGAGACGGCGCTGCTCGAGGTGATCGACGACCGCCCTCCGTTCCCGCGAGTCGCCCCGCCGTACCGCCGCGGCATCGACGAAGTCGTCGAGAGCGACGCCGATGTCGACTCCGGCAGTGGTCTCCCTGCCAACGTCGAGATGGCGGCCACCGATTCGTCGAGCGCCGCGCCGCCGGTGCTCGTCAACAACGTCGAGACGATGGCCAACGTGCCGGAGATCATCGCCCGCGGTGCGGCCTGGTTCCGCTCCGTCGGCACGGAGAAGTCTCCGGGCACGATCGTGTGCACGATCACCGGCGACGTGCGCCATCCCGGCGTGGTCGAGGTGCCGATGGGCACCCGTTTGAGTGAGGCCATCGACGTCATCGCCGGCGGCCCGCATCCCGAACGGGAGATCAAGGCCGTGCTGGTCGGTGTCTCGAGCGCAGTGCTGACACCGGCCCAACTCGACGTGGAGTTGACCTACGAGGGGATGGCCGCGATCGGCAGCGGCCTCGGGTCAGCCGGCTACATCGTGATCGACGATGCCACCGATGCGGTCTCGGTGGCCGCCGGCGCCTCCCGCTACCTCGCTGTCGAGTCGTGTGGGCAGTGCACGCCGTGCAAACAGGACGGGGCGGAGATCTCCGCCAAGCTGGCGGCGATCGCCGCCGGCTCCGGCGAGCCTGCCGACCTCGACGCGATCCGGACGCGTCTCGGCACCATCGTCGACGGCGCCCGTTGCAGCCTGGCCGCACAGCACCAGGCCGTCGTCGGCAGCCTGCTCAGATCGTTCGAGCCGGAGTTCACGAAGCAGTGCCAGCTCGGTGTGACACCCGTCGCGGTGCGACTCGTGTCGGCGCTTCTCGACGTGACCGCGGAGGCCGCCCGATTCGACGAGACCTTTGCCGGCAAGCAGCTCGACTGGACCTACGCCGACATCGACAGCGGCAAGAGCCCGGTCGAGCGATTCACGGACCACCGCGCCGAGCCGGAGCCGCTCGACGCTGCGGCCGAATGAGCGTTACTCGACTTACCCACCGGTAAGCTGCCGCGTCGTGCCCACCTCGTCCCGAGTCCCTCTCTGGGGATGGGGTCGAACCCATCCGACGGTCGCCGATGAGGTACAGATCGAGCCGGACGCCGTGCCGGCCACGCTCAAGGAGGCAGGAGCCCGCGGCGTGCTCGCCCGCGGCCTCGGTCGCAGCTATGGGGATGCGGCTCAGAACGGCGGCGGCTGCGTCCTGCGGCTGCGTGGCGGGGCCCGTCACATCGTGCTCGACGCGCCGCGGGCGACGGCGACGGTCGGGGCAGGGGTCAGCATCGACGACTTGCTGCGGGTCATCGTGCCGCGTGGCTTCTTCATCCCTGTGACTCCGGGCACCCGGCTCGTCACGATCGGTGGGGCGATTGCCAGCGACATCCACGGCAAGAACCACCACGTCGACGGGTCGATCGGCAACCACGTCGAGGCGATGACGATGGTGCTCGCCGACGGTTCGAGCTGCGTGCTGACTCCGCAGACCAACGCCGAGCTGTTCTGGGCGACGATCGGCGGGATGGGGTTGACCGGCGTGATGGTCGAGGCGACGATCCGGCTACTGCCCATCGAGACCAGCCGGATGCGTGTCGACACCTCCAGGGTCGCCGATCTCGACGACCTGTTCAGCACGATGAGCGAGGGCGACGAGGAGTCGCGATACAGCGTCGCCTGGATCGATCTGGTCGCCAAAGGCCGCCATCTCGGCCGCAGCCTGCTGCACCGCGCCGACCACGCCCGCCTCGCCGACCTCGACGGCAAGTCCGCGGCGGCGCCACTCGCCTTCGCCCCTCGCCAGCTCGTCTCCGTGCCGCCCCTGGTGCCGCGGCCAGGCGTGCTCAACCATGCCACGGTTGCCGCCTTCAACGAGGTGTGGTTCCGCAAGGCGCCAAAGCGCCGAGTCGGCGAGATCCAGGGGATCGGCTACTTCTTCCACCCGCTCGATCTGGTCGGCTCGTGGAACCGGCTCTACGGCAGTCGCGGCATGGTCCAGTACCAGTTCGTGGTGCCGTTCGGCGAGGAGCGGGCGATGCGTGTCGTGGTCGAGCGTCTGTCGGCCAGTGGCGCGGCAAGCTTCCTTGCCGTGTTGAAGCGCTTCGGCGCCGCCAACCCTGGGCCGCTCAGCTTCCCGCAGCCGGGCTGGACGCTGGCGCTCGACATCCCCGTCGCCTCACGAGGCTTGCCGGAGCTCCTGCACGGGCTGGATCGAGTGGTGCTCGATGCGGGTGGCCGGCACTACCTCGCCAAGGACGCGCACATGTCCGCAGAGGCCGTGCGGCGGGGGTACCCGCGGCTCGACGAATGGAAGGCGCAGCGCGACCAGGTCGACCCCGAGCGGGTCTGGCGGAGCGATCTCGGTCGCCGGCTCGGCTTGATCTGAAGAGGCGAGGACGACCGATGGAGAACGCTTTGGGAGAACCACAGACGATCGTGCTGCTCGGCGGCACCAGCGAGATCGGCCTGGCCATCGTCCGCAAGTTGATCAACCCGACGACCCGAACGGTCGTCCTGGCCTGCCGCGACGTCGAGCGCGGCGAGAAGGCTGCGCTCAGCTTGGGACACGACGATCTCGTCGTCGACGTGGTCCCGTTCGAGGCCACCAACAGCGCCGCCCACGCCCAGCTCGTCGCGTCGCTCGCAGAGAAGTACGACGACATCGACGTGGCGATCATCGCCTTCGCGTTGCTCGGCGAAGGCGAGGTGACCACGGTCGATCCGGTCGCCGCCGCCGAGATCGGCGACGTCAACTTCACCGGCGTGGTCTCGAGCACGATCGCGGTCGCCAATCAGATGCGCAGTCAGGGACACGGCTCGATCGTTCTGTTGAGCAGCGTCGCCGGCGAACGGGTACGTCGCGCCAACCCGGTGTACGGCGGAACGAAAGCGGGCGTCGACGGCTTCGCCCAAGGGTTCGGCGACGTGATCGCCGCCGACGGGGTGCACATGCTGATCGTCCGGCCGGGGTTCGTCGAGACTCGGATGACCGTCGGTCGCAAGCCGGCCCCGTTCACCGTCACGGCCGAGGCCGTCGCCGAGGGAACGGTCAAGGCGTTGCGGTCCAAACGGCGAGTCGTCTGGGTACCCGGCGTGCTGCGCTTCGTGTTCATCGTGCTGCGTCACCTCCCCGGTCCACTGTGGAGACGCTTGCCCCTTGGCTGACCAGCTGCCCACACTCCAAGAGCTGGCCGATGAGATGCTGGCAGCCGAGGTGCGGCGGATCCATGTGCTCGCCTGGCGAGATCTCGACGATCCCGACGCGGGTGGATCCGAGGCCCATGCCGACGAGTTCATGCGCCGCTGGGCCGCAGCGGGGTT
>DATBKA010000170.1:0-2356 GCA_036556105.1 Ilumatobacteraceae bacterium
TGTCGCCGGAGGTCTACGACGATCTCGCCGGCGCGATCGATGAGTTCACCGACTTCACCGGAGGCCTGGTCTCGACGAAACTGCCGAACGGCACGTCGATCGACATCGCCGTCGTCGATCACATCATCAGCGAGATGCTCAGCCATCCGTCGGCCAGCCTCGAATTGACGCGCGTCTACGTGGTGGCCAACCTCCTCGGCTTGCGGCAGGGCATCGTCACCTCCGGCGCCAGCGCGGCGCGGCACTCGGTCGTCATCGCCGCGCCCGACCTCGGCGTGCCGGATCCGGCGCTGCTCGGCGCGATCTCGGCGCTCGTCGTGGAGACGCCGGGGCTGGCGGCAACAACGCTGGACGAGGTCGGGTTCCAGACCGATCGAATCCTCGTCGACGGCGAGGAGAGCGCGGTGCGGCTGCCGTCAACGAACGCATCCGAACTCGAGGAGCGTGTCTTCGAACGAGCTGTGCTCGGCAACGAGATCGACGCCGTGGCGTCGATGCTGCCTGACGACGACCCACGACCGGATGCGTGGCGCGACCTCGCCGACCTGCTGCCGACCTCAGCCCTCGAGGACCGGTCGGTCGACGGCATCGCCACGTCGATCCGCGCCGATCTTGCCGAGATCCGCGATGCCGTGCAGATCCCGACGTCGTACACGATCAACCTGCCCGGTCGCCGCAGCACGGTGCGGTTGCGCTTCCTCAACACCGCCGACGTTCCGTTGCGGATCAAAGTGCAACTGTCCTCGCCGCCGGGAAAGCTGGTGTTCGCCAACAGCGACGAACCGATCGTGCTGGAGCCAGGCGTTCCGAAGGAGGTCACGATCGATGTCGAGGCGCGTGCCAACGGCACGTCGGGCGTGTCCCTCGATGTCTCGACACCGAACGATATGCCGCTTGGCGCGACGGTGCCGCTGACGTTTCGTGTCCGTGCCCTCGGCCTCGGCAACGTGTTGACCGGCGCCGTGTTCGCGTTGGTGCTCATCTGGTGGCTGAACCACATCCGCGTCACCTACCGGAAGCGCCGGCGCGCCGAGACAGCTACCCTGCCAGCTTCGTGAGCACCAACCGCGTCCGCATCGTCACCGACTCCGCTTGCGACCTGCCGCAGTCGGTCGCCGACGAGCTCGGCATCGAGATCGTTCCGTTGACCATTCGCATCGACGGCAAGGAGTTCGTCGACCGGCGCGATCTCACGGTCGCCGAGTTCTGGCAGAAGTGCGACGCGTCACCGACGCTTCCCGAGACTGCCGCCCCATCTCCCGGTCAGTTCGAAGAGGTGTACCGCCGACTGGCGAGCGACGGCGCGACGGGTGTCGTGACGGTTTCTCTGAGCGGCGCCCTCTCGGCGACGATGCAGTCCGCCGAGCTCGCCGCCCGTTCCGTCAGCGACACGATCCCGACGACGGTCGTCGACAGCCGCTCCGTCACGGTCGGGCTCGGCGCGATCGTGGTCGCCTGCGCCCGTCTCGCCGCCGGCGGCTCCTCCCAGGACGACGTCGCCGCGCTGGCCACCGATCTCGCCCGACGAACGCGGGTGTGGGGCGCCCTCGACACCCTCGACAACCTCAAGAAAGGTGGTCGCATCGGCGGTGCCAAGGCCTTGCTCGCCTCGGCGCTGGCGATCAAGCCGATCGTCGAAGTGAGAGACGGAAAGGTCGAACAGGGTGGCAAGCAACGCACTCGGGCGAAGGCGTTGGCGTTCCTCGTCGAGAAGGTCGCTGCGGCCAAGGGCCTCGACAGCCTCTACGTCCTCCATGCCGACTGCCGAGACGTCGATCAGTTCGTGGCGATGTTGAGGCCACACGTCAACGGCGAGATCGTCGTCGGCGACATCGGTCCCGTGGTCGGGTCGCACACCGGCCGCGGCACGATCGGAGTCGCCTTCTTCGAATCATCGTAGGAAGGCATTGCCGACAACTGATCGGCTCCTCCAACTAGCGTTCGATGGCGGACATGTCTGCAACCATCCCTGGCGCGGCCAGCCCTTCCCCCATTTCTGCGACGATCCTTGCCCGGCGGTACCAGCTCGAGCGACGACTCGCCCAGGGAGGCATGGCCGAGATCTGGTTGGCGACGGACCTGGCGTTGACCCGCCAGGTGGCCGTGAAGTTGCTGAAACCGGCGTTGGCAGCCGATCCCGTGGTCGCCGAACGATTCCGCCGGGAAGCCGTTGCGGTCGCCCAACTCAGTCACCCGAACATCGTCGCCGTCTACGACGCGATCGAAGACACCACCGGCGACAGCCGGCGCCTTGCCGTGGTGATGCAACTCGTCAACGGCAAGAGCCTGAGGCAGTTGCTCGACGAACAGCGACGGTTGAGCCCCGACCTGACGATGCACATCGGCTCCTGCGTCG
>DATBKA010000171.1:0-4019 GCA_036556105.1 Ilumatobacteraceae bacterium
GTTCCGCGCTGCCGGACTGAGCGACGTCGAAGAGACTGCGCTCACGGTCGGCGTCGAGCATCCGACGTTCGAGGAGTGGTGGGAGCCGTTCATGCTCGGCGTCGGCCCTGCCGGCGCGCATGTGGCCAGCCTCGACGACGACCAACGCCAGCGCCTCCGCAACGAGTGCCGATCGCTGCTGCCAGCGGCTCCGTTCACCGTCCACGCTCGAGCCTGGGCAGCGCGGGGGACGGCATAGCTAACTGCTCGTGAACGTGCCGGTGACATCCGCGCTGGCCAGTGTGGCCGCATCGATGGCGGCGCGCATGTCGTCGGCCGAGCCCCCACCTGTGAGACCCAGCGCGTGGTCGAGGAAGTGCACCGTGATTCGGTACGTGTGCGTGGTTCCGCCCGGTGGGCACGGGCCGGTGTAGCCCGTGGCGCCAGTGCCGTTGAGCGCCGCCGCGGCACCTTCCGGTGTCTCGTTCTCGGCGAGCCCGGTGCGGTCGGGCGCGATGCCGGTCATCGCCCAGTGGTCGAACGACGCGTCCTGATCGATCATCGTCACGGCGATCTCTTGGGTGCCCTCTGGCGCCACCGACCAACTCAGCGCCGGAGAGACGTTGTCACCGTTGCACGTGTAGCGGGGATCGATCGGAGCCCCGTCCCGCCACGGCGCCGTGATCGAGAGCCCGGGAATGCCGATCGTCGTGGTCGTGGCGACCAGCCCTGTCGCCGCGCCTTCGGCCGCGCTCGAGGACGGCAGTTCCGCCGGCCGGGTTTCGAAGAAATCGTCCTCTGTGTCGGGCACCGTCGACGCCGCGGATGTACTGACACTGCCGTCCTGGCTGGGCAGCGCCGGGCGCATCTCGCGCCCGTCATGACGGCATCCACCTGCGACGACGGCCAGAACCACGAGGGTCAGAGGCAGGAGTACCAGGCGGCGCACGACCTCGGAGCCTACGCGTCGAGTCGGCTCCACGGCGTTCACGCCGATGCTCGATAGCGTTCCGGACGTGAACGAACGGCTGTGTCTCCTCACGGTGCACGCCCACCCCGACGACGAAGCGTCGAAGGGCGCACCGACGATGGCCATGTACAAGGCGCAAGGTGTGCACACCGTGCTGGTGTGCTGCACCGGCGGCGAGGAAGGCGACCTGCAGAACCCGGCGTTGCGCGAGCCGGGGCAACCGTTCCACGGCCTCAGCCCCGAGGAAGAGAAGCAGCGTCTTGCCGAGCTGCGTCCCGCCGAGCTGGCCAAGTCGGCGGAGATCATCGGCTTCGACGAAGTGGTGATGTTGGGCTACCGCGATTCCGGGATGGTCGACACCGATCCGAACGAGCATCCCGAGTCGTTCCACCAAGCGCCGATCGACGAAGCGGTCGGCAAGCTCGTCGAGGTCATCCGCGCCCAGCGCGCCAACGTCGTCATCACCTATGGCGACGACCAGCGCGGCTACCCACATCCCGATCACCTGAAGGTCCACGACATCTCGGTGCTGGCCTGGGAACGGGCGGGCGACCCTGCCTGGTATCCCGAGCTCGGCGAGCCGTTCCAGCCGCAGAAGCTCTACTACACGGTGTGGGCCAAGGCGCGGCTCACCGCCATCCACGAGGCGATGATCGAACTGCGTGGCGAGTCGCCGTTCGACAAGGAGTGGCTCGACCGGCCGGGTCACGATCACCGCATCACGACGCGCCTCGACGTCGGCAACTTCCTGTGGGCGCGCAGCGCCGCCCTCCGCGCTCACGCCACTCAGGTCGATCCGACCGAGCCGTGGTGGTTCGGGCTGACCGACGAAGAGCTCGCTGACACCTATCCATGGGAAGACTGGATCCTGGCCCGGTCGCTCGTCGGCATGCCGGCGGAAGGCGAGTTGGAGAACGACATGTTCGCCGGCATCCGATCGTCGGTGTCGAAATGATGGTGGGGCGATGACCGTTCAGTACCGGGTTGCGTTCGGCAAGAAGGACGAGGTGGTCGAGGGGCCCGACGACGCCGAGGTCGTCGTCACCATCGCCGCCGCTGACGCTTTCATCGAGCCGACCGTCGCGTACATGCAGGGCAGGTTGAAGTCGACCGGTTCCACCGCACGGTTGTTCCAGGTGCTCCGCAGCGGCGAGGCCGAAGAGGCGATCAAGCGCCTCGCATCGCGTCCCTGAGCCGGCGGTAGCCGATCAGCGTGGCGCCGCTGTTGGCGAGCAGTTGCTTGAGCTTGGCATCGTTGGTCACCAGCTCGTAGTCGTCGATCCACCCGACCGCCGCGTCGGTGAGGGCGCGAACCTCCGGGGTGTCGATCGCCGGCTGCACGTGGATCTCGGTGACACCCGGTTGCAGCGAGGTGATCTCCTCGTAGACGCGGTCGCGGCTGCCGGCCCGCCAGTCGTGGTTGAAGTGGTCGGGGAAGAACACGCCTTCGTCGGCGGCGAGCTGACGGAAGGGGAAGCCGGCCTGTTCGGCGGTGATCGTCGACGGCAGCCGGATCGGCAGCCGGAACTCGACCGCCAAATCGAGATAGACGTCGAAGAACTCGGGTCGCAACGTGATCGCCGTGAGGTGCGGCGTGAGATGGGTGACGTCGATGTCCCAGGCGAGCGCCCGTTCGATCTGGGCCCGGCACTCGCGCAACACCTCTTCGGTGTCGGCGTGCTCCCACAGGTCGGCGATCCGCCGCGGGAAGCCGGCCTCGCCGCTCAGCAGCGACGGGGCGTGGGTGATCGGCCCGAAGCGATAGGCCTCGTACTCGCAGTTGAGGGTGAGGTGAACGCCGATGTCGTCGCTCTGCTGATAGCGGAGTGCAGCGTCGCGGGCCCACGGTGCGGGAACCATGATCGACGCGCACGTGGCGACGCCGTCGCGCAGTGCCGAGTAGACGCCGATGTTGGCGCCATGCGAGGCGCCAAGGTCGTCGCAGGAGATGATCACCAGCTTGGCGTCGCCGGCGAAGCCGAGCCGTTCAGCGAGGGATGCCATCGGCAGGGCACGCTACCCGGTGCATCGCGCCCACAGACCGATGTTGTCGCGCTCGGCGACCCGCGCCGCCTCGACGAACTCGTCGCTATGGGCGACGTTGGGCCGGATCGTCAACGGCCTGGCGAACCCGTGACGAACGATCTCGAGATTGACGAACGTGCCGTCGGCAGCGACGTACACGTAGGCCAACAGCCGGTCGAAGTCGTCGCGAGCGACGACGTCGCGCTCGAGGTGGATCGGCGTGCCCGCGGGAAGCAACGTCGTGGTGTACTCGGTGGCCTCCGGGCCGAAGCACTGCACCGGCGTGTTCTCCTTCTTCGTCTCCGGCGTGTCGATCCCGATCAGGCGAACGCGATCGCGACGCCCGTCGATCTTGACGACGATCGTGTCGCCGTCGACGATCCGCTCGACCGTTGCGTTGGCGACGACCGCCGCCGATCCGGGTGGAGTGGCCGCCGCGTCCGACTGGCACGCCGTGGCCACCACGATGAGGCAGATCAGGATCCGGCGCATCCCGACCGTGTCTATCGGCTCCGTGCCCGAATACCGTGGCGAGCGAATGCCCGAGTTCACTCCTGCCCACGCCGCGCCACCCGACGCTGCGTCGCACCGCTACATCCACGTCGTCGGCTCATCCGTGTGGGTCACCGACGCCCCGCAGCGCGAGGACTGGACCGCGCACTTCCTGGGGATGCTCGGCGACGAGGCATGTTGGGGCGTCGATGTGCCTCACGGGGACGACCCCGCCGACGGCGCCGCCCTCGACCTCTATTCGTACTTCGGTCGCGCCAGTGAGATCGAGTGGCTCGTCGCCGGACGCGCCGTCCAGCTCGTCGAGTGGGCGCGGACGCACCGCTTCTGCGGTCGCTGCGGGTCGGCCACCGAGGCGCAGGTCGGCGAACGGGCGATGCGCTGCCCCTCCTGCGGGTTGCTGGCCTTTCCTCGCCTCGCTCCGGCGATGATCACCCTGGTCACGAAAGGCGACGCGGCGTTGCTCGCCCGCGGCGTGCAGTTCCGTCATCCCGTCTACAGCTGCCTGGCCGGCTTCGTCGAGCCGGGTGAGTCG
>DATBKA010000172.1:0-1953 GCA_036556105.1 Ilumatobacteraceae bacterium
GGTGAAGCCCATCAGCGCCCGTCCGTAGATCAACGAGCTGATCTCGGGGGCGACGACGGCGTGGCGGCTGGCGATCTCGCTGTCGCGCCACATCCGCTGGATCGGGCTCGACTCGGCGAACGACGACGCGCCGTGCGCCGAGCACAGCACACGGATCGCTTCACGAGCTGACTCCGCGGCGTGGCCGGTGTCGTTGCGCACTCGGGCGCGCTCGACGTAGGTCATCACGCGTCCGGCGCGGGCTGCGTCGTCGATGTCGGCGGCGGCGCGGTAGGCGAACAGGTGAGCGGTGTCGACCAGGGTGGCCGCCTTGGCGATGGCCAGTTGGAACGTCGGTGCGTCGCGCTGCAAGTCGTACTCGCTGTAGGCGATGCCGCGCTTGTGACCCTTCTCGATCACGTAGTCGAGTGCCGCCTGGGCCAGCCCGAGTTGCGGTCCGACCAGGATCAGCGCGGCCACGGGGATGAACGCCGACCGGTAGAGCTCCTCGTCCTTGAACGGGGTGTCGTACTGGTGGGTCAGCAGCCCTGGAACCCAGTGCAGATGGTGATCGGGTACGAACACCTCCGTGGCGTGGATGGTGTTGCTGCCGGTGCCACGCATACCTGAGGTGAACCAGGTGTCTTCGATCGTGAGATCGCTGTTGGGGATCAGTGCCATCGCCGGGTACAGGAACTCGCCGTCGTCGTTGGTGATCGGCACGCCGAGATACGACCAGTCGGCGTGGTAGCAGCCGCTGGCCCAGTTCCACGCGCCGGTGACGACGATGCCGCCGTCGACCTTGCGCGACTGCGCGGTGGGGTTGAACACGCCGGCGATGCGTGCGTCGGGGTTGGCGCCCCACACGTCGTCCTGCGCCTGCTCGTTCATCAGGCTGACGAAGAACGAGCACACGTTCATCAACGCCGTCACCCACGCCGTCGATCCGCAGCCTTTGGCGACCTCGCGCGACACCTCCAGCTTGGTGCGAATGTCGGCTTGCCACCCGTCGTACCGCTTGGGCACCATGATCTTGAACGTGCCCGCGTCCTTCAGGAGCGTGATGTTCTCCTCGACGACGCGGCGCTCGGCCTCGGTTTGAGCGGCGTTCTTCTCGAGGATCGGGCGGATTGCCGCGATCCGATCGAGCAGACCTTCAGCTGTCGTCGTCATGTCGCCTGCCTTTCAGGTTTGAGCGATCACCGGGTTCTCGAGAACCCCCAACTTGTCGATCTCGATGCGCACGGTAGACCCTGGCTTCAAGCAACGCGGCGGCTTCATCACGAAGCCAACCCCGGCCGGCGTGCCGGTGGCGATCACGGTGCCGGGCAGCAGCGTGAAGGCCGTGCTGAGATGGGCGATCAGCTCCCAACAGTTGTTGAGCATCAGCTTGGTCGACGCGTCTTGACGCAGGTCTCCGTCGACCCACGTCTGGATGGTGAGGTCGTGCGGGTCGCCGACCTCGTCGGCGCTGACGAGCCAGGGACCGATCGGGCCGTGCGTGTCCCACGACTTGCCCATCGTCATCGTCGGTGTGGCCCGCTGCCAGTCGCGCACGGAGACGTCGTTGACGATCAGGTAGCCGGCGACGACCGAGGCCGCGTCGTCGACCGAGACGTTGCGGCAGCGCGTGCCGATGACGACGCCGAGCTCGCCCTCGTAGTCGACCCAGTCGGGTGCGACGGTCGGCACCTCGATGCCGTCGCCAGGGCCGATCACACAGGTGATCTGCTTGTTGAACACGACCGGTGCACCTTCGGGCTTCTTCGAGCCGCTCTCGGTGACGTGGTCGGCGTAGTTCAGGCCGATGGCGAGGAACGTCGGCGGCTGGGCAATCGGCGCCTCGAGCTTGACCGCCGAGAGGGCCAACCGTGGCGCGGTGGCCGCGGTTCTGGCCAACGACGCTAGGCCGTCTCCGGCCAGCAACACGCCGACGTCGGTGGGCAGCGTGGGGTCGGCGGTGCCGACGTCGAT
>DATBKA010000173.1:0-2569 GCA_036556105.1 Ilumatobacteraceae bacterium
CAGGACTTCTCCAACCGCGGCAAGCGCCTCGAGGAGCAGATCGCCGTGCTGCGCACGTTGTGGACCGACGAGCTGGTCACGTTCGACGGGCAGTGGCACCACCTCGATCGGATCGGAATCAATCCGCTCCCCGTGCAACGCCCGATCCCGATCTGGATGGGTTCGTTCGCCGGAAACCTCGTCGAGAAGGTGCTGGAACGCACCGGACGCCTGGCCGACGGCTGGATGCCACAGTTCCCGCCGGGCGACATGCTGGCCGACGCTCTCGATCGCCTCCGCGGCTACGCCACGGCCGCCGGTCGCGACCCGGGCTCGCTCGGGATCGAGTGCGGGATGCGCATCTCAACCGACGATGATCCGCAGACCTGGGTCGACACCGCCGAGGCGTTCCGCAAGCTCGGCGCCACCCATCTGCGCGTCTCCACGATGGGTGGCGGCTATACGAGCGCCGAACAACATCTCGCGGCGTGGATTCGTTGGCACGACGCTGTCACGGCGGTGGCCCGATGACGGTGTCGACGGTCGCCGAGCAGGTCGAGCGAGTGCTGAAGCCGATCCAGCAGTTCGTGCGCGGCTGGATGACAGGCCCACTCGCCGATCAGCTCGCCGCCAAGCTCGGCTTCGAGTCGGGCGAGGACGTGTGGGTCGTCGGTCGCGCCGGCGTGCTCGGTGATTGCGACGCCGAAGTTGCTGCGGCAGGGCTCGGGTTCCTCTCGGCGGAACGGGTTCGCCGTTCGTGGGATGGGCTGCCGCCGGGCCTCACCCATCGACGCGTCGCCGACGAGTACACCGCGCTGTGCTGCGAGTGGGGGGCTGCGGAGCTGGCCAGGTTCGACCCGGCACGGATGTCCCGACTCGACGAGTTGGGCCGGCGCATCGCCGACGCCGCGGATCGATCGATCGGCACGGTGTTCACCGGGTGGCGGCGGCAGCGGCCACCGGCGCGACTCGAGGCCGACGTCAACGCTCGCGTCGCCTTGACGATGCACGTCCTTCGCGAGCTGCGCGGCGGTGCGCACATCGTCGCCGTCAACGCGTGCGGCATCACCCCGCTGCAAGCGGTGCTCGCCTCGCCGGCCGCACCTCCACGCAGCGGGCCCCCGTGGGCCGAACATCTCGGCTGGAAGGGACCCTTCCCCGACGCAGAGCCGTTCCGCGAGGCGCGCCGCGCCGCGGAGCAGTTGACGTCGCGCATCCTCGTCCCGATCTACGCCTCGATCGGCGCCGACGCCTTGGACGAGTTCGCCGAGCTGGTCGAAACGACACGCAACGCCATCGACATGTAGTCACCACCCGAAACGCAAACGTGCCCGGCCCGTGACGGATCGGGCCGGGCACATTCGGGGTCGCTGATCGGGGGTGTCAGCGTTCGCTGGGGGTCTCAGCGATCTTGTGGAATCCGTGTCGTGGGAGCTTGATCTGACGGTCAGTCATGGTGACGGCCCCGACTCGAACACGAGGCCGTCGCCATGACCACTGCCTGTCGCCGTTGGGGACGGGTGAACGACGAGACAGGATTTTCCCGTGCAACCTGAGCGACTGGTTCGCAGCAAGCACTTCGTCGCTCTCTTCCATGTACCTCACATTCCGTGGCGTGGATTCTGGGGGACATTTCTTCGGATGTACGGGCACCTAGTACCTCGGCGCGTCCAGCCCTAAACATCTTTTGGACGGATTTTCGGCGCGATTCGCGGAAAAAGTTTCAGAGCGGTGCGGCGCGGGAACACGCAGGATCGGCCACTCGTCAATCGACCGACCGGTAGCGCTCGCTGCCTGATTTCGATCGCCGGCGGGCGGCCTCATTCGGGGCGCCGGATCACCACGTCGGCGGCTCCCGGACATCTCGTCAGGAGGACACGTGGAAGAACCCAGCGCCAGAGGCTTGTCCGAGCGGGGCGCCTCCGACCGGCGCGTCACCAGCACCGGCGGCGAGGCAGCGATCGGGCCCGTGTTGGTGCGCCTTCCTGCGGACGCGACGCTCTCTCGAGTGCTTCGCCTGGCGGCGAGTGGCATTGCCGCCATGGCGGGATTCACGGTCGACGAGACCGAAGACATCAAGATCGCGGTCAGCGAGGTCTTGCTGGCGCTGATCGAGCATGGCGCCGGCGAGCCGATCGAGGTCGAGTTCTCCGTCGAGCTGGCATCGGGTTCGGCGGCGGATTCCACGCCGCGCGCCTCGGCGTTCCTGGTGCAGGCGCGGACGGCGATCGACGACTTCGACGGCGACCACCCCGACCTTCGCCTGTGCCGCACCGTGCTGGCGGGAGTGTGCGCGGAGCACAGCATCGAGCTCGTCGACGGGCTCGCACAGATCCATGCAGAGATTCGGGCGGCCGAACCGAGCACGACGAGGCCGTGAAGTCGCGCGCCCTGAACGTCCACGGTCCGCCCTTCGAGGTCGATGAGGAATGGCTCGACGATGCACTGCGCCGGTTCGCCGCACATCGCAGCAAGGCGCTGCGCGACGAGATCGCCGAGCACACCTCGTGGCTGGCGACCCGCGGCGCCCGACGCTTCGCCGACCGAGGCGAGCCGTTCGACGACCTGTTGCAGGTGGCACGAATCGGTC
>DATBKA010000174.1:0-13456 GCA_036556105.1 Ilumatobacteraceae bacterium
GACGACTTCGTGGTGCACCAGATGAACACGACAGTCGACATCAGGTCACGGGTGCCGGTGCTCGGTCACGTGTTCCGTTGGCTGGTCGGCGGGCTGGACCATCAGATCGAACATCACTTGGCGCCGCGTCTGCCGCACACCGTCTATCCGGTCGTCGCCGAGCGTTTCCGTCGTGCGTGCCATTCGAGTGGGATCCCGTATCGCTTGCACACGAGCGTGTGGGCTGCGCTCAAGTCGCACGCCCGGTGGCTGCACGCGATGGGTCACCCGTTCGCACACGCGAGCTGAGCGATCGCGTCGCTGCCGGGGTAGAGTGACCCCTTCCAGGGTTCTCCTTTTGGCGGATCCACGTCGAAGGTGAGGGCCCCAATGGCCACAGGTACTGTCAAGTTTTTCAACGCTGAGAAGGGTTTCGGCTTCATCTCTCGCGAGCAGGGTGCCGACGTGTTCGTGCACTTCTCGCAGATCAAGGGTGAGGGCTACAAGTCGCTCGAGGAAGGCCAGTCGGTCGAGTTCGACATCGCTCCCGGCCGCAAGGGAGACGAAGCTCAAAACGTTCGTCCTCTCTGAGGTGGCGACGAGCGCCGGTCGCGCCAAGCGCGACCGCGAGAAAGCGCGACAAGAACGGCAGGCACTGAAGCGAGCACGCCGCTTGGCTCCTCGCGAGGAAGCTGAGGGCGACGCTCCCGCGGACGAGAACGCTCGGCCGCCGGCGCCGCAGGACGAGTTGCTCGAACGTCTGGCCGAGCTGCATCAGCGGTTCGCCGACGGCGAGGTCGGTTTCGAAGAGTTCGAAGCGACCAAGGACGAGCTGATCCGCGACCTGACGATCTGAGTCGTCGCGACCCCGGCGGCGGTGGCCCGCCGGTCAAAGGCGATAGCGCAGCAGGACCTCGTCGTCGAACACGATGTCTCCCGTTCGCTCGAACCCGTACCGCTCGTAGAAGGGGATCGGGCTGCCCTCGCCTTGGCCGGCGCTGGTCGACAAGACCGTGACTCCAGGCCGTTGGCGGAAGTACTCGGTGATCAGATCGAGCACGGCCGTGCCATAGCCACGACGCTGGTGGTCGGCGTCGATCAGCAGCTTCCACAAGAAATGGGGGATGTACTCGTCGCCATCGACCTCGTCACTGATCATCACGAACCCGACCGGTACGTCGTCGGCGTACACGGCCCAGTAGATGGCGTGCCCACCCGGCTCCGCGTCGGCTTCCAACAGCGAGTCGACCACACTGCTGACGAAGTTCTCCTGGAGCGGTGCGACGCGCAGCGCTTCGACGGCGGCTCGGTTCGTCTCGTCCAGGGCGCGGAGGGAGATCATCGGCGTCGACACTAGGCCGGGGCCGGTGCATCCCGAGTCAGATCATCGCCAGCGAACGAGCGCGCCAGAGTCGACCGGCAAGCTGATCCCGGAGATGCTGCGCGACGCGTCCGACGCCAAGAACAGCACCGCATCGCTGATCGCGCCGGCGTCGACGTACGAGTAGGCGCTCTGCACCTGCGCGGAGAGCTCGGTGTGGTGAGCGAAGTACTCGTCGACGACCGAGTTCGACACGAGTGGAGTCTCCACGCCGGTCGGATGCACAGCGTTGACGCGGATCGAGTCCGCGGCAAGATCCGATGCTGCCATCTTCATCAGTCCGATCAGGCCGACCTTCGATACCGCATAGGAGGTGAAGGCGATGTCGTCGTTCGACACGGTCTGCAACGCGGCAGTGGACGAGATCACGATGATCGATCCACCGTTGCCAGCCGCGACCATGAACGGCCTGCACACCTCGATCGTGTTCCACACACCGGTGAGGTTGACGCCCAGCGTGTCCTCCCAGACACGAGTCCGACCGGCGTCGTCGGTCGGCTGATCGAGGCGCACCGCCCAGATGCCGGCGTTGGCGACGACGGTGTCGAGGCGGCCCAGTTGGTGCACGCCGTCGGCCACCGCGGCGCGCAGTGCGGGGCGATCACGGACATCGGCCACGCCGCACACGACGCGCCGGCCGGTCTTGGCGACCAGCTCTGCAGTTTCGTCGAGGTCGGCGCGGGTCGACATCCGCACCGTCATCGACTCGATCTGGCGACAGATGTCGATGGCGATGATGTCGGCGCCGGCCTCGGCCAGGCGGACGGCGTGCGACCGGCCCATCCCGCGCGCCGCGCCCGTGATCAGCGCCACCCGTCCGTCGAGAGTCCCCATCGCTCCACCTCCGTGGCGATCATATACGATCGTTCCCGGTGTGGGTGACCGTGCGTCAGTCGTGCAGTTGCTCGGCGAGGTACTGCGCATCGCCGATCTGGCGGATCACTTCGAGCTGAGTCTCCAACCAATCGATGTGTGCTTCCTCGGAGACCAAGATCTGCTCGAGCAACGCTCGCGTCGTGTTGTCGCCGAGGGCCACGCAGGTGGCGATGCCGTCGTTGAGGCGCTTCACTGCCGCGTACTCGAGCTCCAGGTCGACGTGGAACTGCTCGGGCACCGTCTCACCGATCTTGACCGGGTTGAGGCGCTGCACGTTGGGGACGCCGTCGAAGAACAGGATGCGTTCGATGATGATGTCGGCGTGCTTCATCTCGTCGATCGACTCTTCGCGGATGTGGCTGGCCAGGCGGGAGTAGCCCCAGTTGGCGCACATCTTGGCGTGGATGAAGTACTGGTTGATCGCCGTCAACTCAGCCGTCAGCGTGTCGTTGAGGATTTGGACGATCTTCGGGTCGGTTTGCACGCGGGGATCCTATTCGGAGCCCCACGCCGGGCGAGACGTGGTCACCAGCTCGCCGAGTCGTTCCTGTTCGAGCAGAGCCTGCACGGCGAACTCGCAGTCGCCACACTGGCCCGTGGCGCCGCACGCCTCTTCGATCTCGGCCAGCGTCGTCGCGCCGTGGCGGATGACGCGAACGATCGTGCTGTCGCGCACCGCTTCACAGTGACAGATGATCGCCACGCTCGAGCTCCTTCACAACTTCGAACCGGACGGCTGGGCTATGAGGCAAGCCTAACATCACCCTCCCCGAGGCCGGTCAAGAGACCAGGTCCGCTGCTCGTTGGCCAGATCGGCGTGCCAAGCTGTGCGCGTACAGTGCAAGCGCGCAGCGAGCTGCGCCAACGGGGGAGCGAGCAATGCCCGACATCCAAGGTATCCACCACGTGTCGATCACGGTGCCCGACATCGACCGCAGCGTCGCCTGGTACGGCGACGTGCTCGGGCTGTCCAAGCTGATGGACGAGCAGCACCCGAACGATCCGGGCTATGCGGTCATCCTCGGCAAGCCGGACTGGTCGATGTGCGTCGGCATCCACACCCACCCGACCAACGAGCGTGAGGCGTTCGCCGAGCACAGGACCGGGCTCGACCACATCAGCTTCACGGTCGCCGACCGCGACGAGCTGCAGGCCTGGAAGTCACGGCTCGAGGAGCTGGGCGTCGAGCACTCGCCGATCACGGACCGTGGTGCCTATGCCGTGCTGGTGTTCCGCGATCCCGACAACATCCAGCTCGAGTTCATCACGATGGGCTGAGTGTTCGGCGGGCGTGAGGCCCGTGGAGCCTAGGGATTCCCCCAGTAGCCCGCCGCGATCGGCACCTTTAAGATTTGGCCATCGGGAAGGGGCGTGCAGTGGTGAACCGCTGGTACAGATGGGGAGCCGCGGGCCTGACCGCGGCCGGACTGCTCTCGGGTTGCGGGTCGTCCAGCGGTGTCACCAGCGAGTCGTCAGCGGCGACGAGCACGTCGGCGGCCGCGGCCACGACCACGACTGCAACGCCGACGACGGAGGCGGCCGCGACCACTCCGGCCGCGGCGGCGACGACGACAGTTGCCGCGGCGACGACCACGACGACAGCCGCCGCCGGCGTCACCCTGGACGCTCCAGCGGAAGTCGCCGCCGGAGCGAAGTTCGACGTCAAGTGGACCGGACCAGCCGACGAGGGCGACTACATCACCATCGTTGCCGCGGGGGCCTCGGCCTGGACCAACGAGCCGTACTTCTACACGAGCAGTGGTCCCAGCCCGGGTGCGCTCGTCGCTCCAATCGAGGACGGCGCCTACGCGATCTGGTACGTCTCCGGTGCCGACGACACGATCATGGCCCGGCGGGCGATTCAGGTGACGCCGTTCGAAGGGGCACTCGGCGGTCCCGAGGAAGTGACCGCGGGGACGAGCTTCGACGTGGCCTGGGTCGGACCGAACGGGCCAGGCGACTACGTCACGATCGTCGCCCCTGACGCCACCCAATGGACCGGGGAGCCGTACTTCTACACCGCGGACGCCAACCCTGGCTCGCTGGTCGCCCCGCTCGACGCCGGCGAGTACGTGCTGTGGTACGTGACCGGCTCGGACAGCGCGACGATGGCGTCACGCCCGATCAAGGTCACGCCGTACACGGTGAACCTCGCCGCCCCCGGCTCGGTGAAACGGGGCACCCAGTTCGAGGTGCACTGGACAGGCCCGAACGGCCCGAGCGACTACATCACGATCGTCCCCGCAGGCTCGGCACCCGGCACGTACCTGTCGTATGCCTACACCAACGCCGGCAGTCCGGCCAGCCTCACAGCACCGGACACCGCCGGCAACTATGAGATCTGGTACGCCTCCGATCGGGTGCAGAACGTCGTCTTCGCCAAGATCCCCATCGTCGTCACCTGACGGCTCGGGCGCGCTCCCTGCTGGCGAAGTCCGGCCGGGAGCGTCCACAACAGAAGCGTGGGGCCGGACTTCCCCGTAACACCCCGTTGGTATCTTCGGACCATGCCTCCTCTCGCCGCGAAGGAACGGGCGGCGCTGCCCGACCGCGCCTTCGCCTACATCGACTCACAGGGTCGCCGGCGCCTGCCGATCCACGACGCGGCGCACGTCCGCAACGCCCTGGTCCGCTTCGGCCAGGTCGCCTTCGAGGACGAGAAGGCCCGCGAGCAGGCGCGGTTGCGCCTGCTCAACGCGGCGAAGAAGTTCAAGATCGTGCCGGTCGGCTTCATCGCCGGGCAGCTGCAGCAACAACGCGCCCAGCGCGACGAGACGTTGGTTCAGCTCCCGTCGGGGTTCGTCACGATGTTGATGACCGACATCGAGGGCTCGACGGCGATCGTGCAGCGATTGGGCGAGCGCTACCGCGACCTGATCGACGGGGTCTGGGACGTTCTGCGTCACGCCGTTGCCAACGCCGGCGGGCACGAGGTCGAGGCTCGGGCCGACGAGTTCTTCGCCGTGTTCGAGTCGCCGCGTGACGCCGTCGACGCAGCGATTGCGCTGCAGCAGACCATCCTCAACCGCACGTGGGTCGATGATCTCGACGTCCGCGTGCGCGTCGGGATCCACAGTGGTTATCCGACCTCGACTTCCGACAACTACATCGGCATGGACGTGCACACCGCATCGCGGATCTGCTCCGTCGGGCACGGTGGGCAAGTCGTCGTGTCGGCCAACACCCGAGAGGGCGTCAAGGCGTCGGCGCCGCACGGCGTGCAGTTCAAGGCACTGGGTGCTCACAGACTGCGTGGGTTGCCCGAGTTGGTCGAGCTCTACCAGGTCGCTGCCAAGGGCCTGCCCAGCAGGTTCCCACCACTGCGAACGTAGGCTTCGGTCATGGACTGGCCGACGTGGGATCAGGCGGCGTTGACCGCGGCACTGACCGGCGTCGCCTTCGTGCTGCTGCGGCAAGCACGCCCGAGCCGGCTGCGCGCCGTGCTCATGCCGGCCACGCTGGAGCTGACCTTGATGGCCGCGTTGTACTCGATCTGGCGGATGGCCCGTGTACTGCCGCTCGACCATCAGGTGGGGGCAATCGAGCGCGCGCGCGACATCGACCGCTGGCAACACGCCGTGCATCTCCCATCCGAGCTGTCCCTGCAGCACTTCGTGCTCGACCACCAGTGGCTGGGCAGGCTGATGAACTACTACTACGCGATCCTCCACGTGCCGGCGCTGATCGCGTTCATGGTGTGGCTGTTCGCCAGGCATCGACATCGCTATGCGCACTGGCGCAACGCGCTGGCGATGCTCACCGGCTTCTGCGTGATCATCCGCTTCATTCGCGTCGCTCCACCGCGCTACTTGCCCGATCTCGGCTACATCGACCTCGCTTCACGCTTCGGCTGGTCGGTGTACGGGCCGGTCGGCACCGGCGTCTCCGACCAGTTCGCGGCGATGCCGTCGATCCACGTCGGTTGGGCGGCCGTGGTGTCGTTCGGCGTCGTCGCCGTCAGCACGAGCCGCTGGCGTTGGCTGGCGCTGATCCACGTGGTGATGACGATGCTCGCCGTGTCGGCCACCGGTAACCATTGGTGGGCCGACGGCATCGTCGCCATCGCCCTGTTGGCCTTGGCGCTGCTCATCGACTCCGGGGCACGGCGGATGTGGCGAGCACGGCGGGCCGGCGCCGCGGAGGATTCCGACGGCGACTACGCAGCGGCCGACGATATCGCCTACGAACCGGCTTGAACGGCGGCGACGACCAACGCCACGGCCTCGTCGATCGCCGCAGCCACGACGGCCGACAACCCGTGCCCGGGTGACACGTCGTCGGCCTCGATGCCGATGACGACGAGGCGGGCAGGGGATCGCCCGAGCGCATCGGCGAGGGCGAGGGCGTGGCTGACACCGAGGGCGTGGCTTCCCGCCACGGCCGGCGAAGGTGCCGGTGCCTCGTCCGTCCAGACCCGAACCGTTCCGGGTCGGCCGCCACCGTGCGTCGCGTCGACGATGACGGCAAGGTCCCGGCCGGACCACGCCTCGAGCAGGCCGCTCGGCTCGCCGTTGCACAACACCACCTCGTGGTCGACGGTGAGCTGCCTGCCGGCGCGGACGACCACCTCGTGGCCGACGCCATCGTCGCCGCGCCATGGATTGCCGACGCCGATCAGGGCAGTCGCCGTGGTCACGTACGGTCGACGGTCAGATCGAGGAAATGCGTCGCGCAGGAGATGCACGGGTCGAAGTTGCGGATCACCTGCTCCGACCGATGCCTCAGCTCGTCGTCGGCCAGATCGAGGTTGGCGGCCACGAACTCGAACAGGTCGTGCTCGATGCCCGCCTGGTTCTGCGACGTGGGCGGCACGATGCGCGCGGCGAGGATCGTGCCGTCAGCGGCGAGCTCGTAGCGGTGCCAGAGCATGCCGCGCGGTGCCTCCGTCCAGCCGTACCCAACGCCGGCCCGCGGCTCGACCTCGATGGCTGGGCGATCTGGCTGGCGGTACCTGGCGATGATCGCCAGCGCGTCGTCGCAGGCGTGCAGCACCTCGACGGCGCGGACGACGATCGAGCGGAACGGGTTGCGCTCGGCGGCAGTGAGGCCGGCCGCGGTCGCTTCGCGGTGCGCCAACGGCGTGAGCTCGTCGAAGTTCAGCGCCATCCTGGCCAGTGGGCCGAGCAGGTACTCGCCGCGCTCGATGATCCGCGCGTGCAGCGCAGTCGAGTGCTCGACGTGTTCCTCGGCGATGTGCTGGTCGAACTCGCTCGGGGCGATGTCGAGCCCCAGCGTCGACACGAGTCGACCGCGGTTGATCGCGTACTCACCGGGATGGCGAAGGGCGGCGAGCTCGCCCCGCCAGGCGTGGTCCGGGAAGTCGAAGCCCGCTACCCAACGGACGGTCTCGACGGCCAGATCGCGGGCTCGTTCGAGCTTGGGAACGAAGGCACGCAGCTCCGCCTCCGTCGGGACGCGGTAGAAGCCGCCGATGCGGATGTTGATCGGGTGGATCGGGCGACCACCGACGAGCTCGACGAGCTCGTTGCCGATCTTCTTGAGGTCGAGGCCGCGTTGAACGATCTCGCGGTGGGCAGAGGCAAGGTCGATGGCGCCTTCGAAGCCGAGGAAGTCGGGGGCGTGCAGGAGATAGATGTGCAGGACGTGGCTCTCGATCCACTCGCCGCAGTACAGCAGCCTGCGGAGATCGAACAGTGGCCCGTCGACGACCACCCCGCAGGCCGACTCGATCGCATTGCACGCGCTCATCTGGTAGGCGACTGGGCAGATGCCACAGATGCGCGCCGTGATGTCGGGTGGCTCGGTGAACTTCCGGCCGCGCAGGAACGCTTCGAAGAACCGCGGCGGCTCGTAGATCTGCAGCTGCACCTGCTGGAGCGCGCCGTCGCGGATCACTACGTGCATCGCTCCCTCGCCTTCGACGCGGGCGAGCGCAGCGACCGTCAACGTGCGATCCGAATCTGGGCGATCGGTCATTGCTTCCCCTCGCCGGCAACGAGCCGGTCGCTCTCGTTGCGGAACTCCTCCGCGGCGGTGTTGAACGTGCGCAGCATGCGGATCAAGTCGACGCGCTGCACGCCGAACCGGTCGAGCTGAGCGGACAACGACTGCGGGTTGGGGTCCTCTGCCGGTCCGAAGCATCCGTAGCAGCCCCTGGCGTAGCTCGGGCACAGCGCACCGCATCCGGCATGAGTGATCGGCCCCAGGCACGGCGTCCCGTGGGCGACCATCACGCACACATTGCCGCGCAGCTTGCACTCGACGCACACGCTGTGCGCGGGCACATTGGGGCGCCGGCCACTGAGCAGGGCGAGGATCACCTCGAGCAGCTGGCCGCGATCGATCGGGCAGCCGCGCAGCTCGAAGTCGACCGTGACGTGGTCACTGATCGCCGTCGACGTCGCCAGCGTGGAGATGTAGGCAGGCGTGGCGTACACGATGCTGACGTAATCGTCGACGTCGGCGTAGTTGCGCAGCGCTTGCACGCCTCCCGACGTCGCGCAGGCACCGATCGTCATCACGAACTTCGAGGCGGCGCGGATCTCGCGGATGCGGGCCGCGTCGTGTTCGGTCGTGACCGAGCCCTCGACGATGGACACGTCGTACGGCCCCTCCACCGTCGCTCGGGTTGCCTCGAGGAAGTAGGCGATCTCGATGCGTTCGGTGACCGCCAGCAGCTCGTCCTCACAGTCGAGCAGCGAGAGCTGACATCCATCGCACGAGGCGAACTTCCACACCGCGATCGTCGGTCGTGCTGTCGTGGTCACCATCGTCGTACCGCCAGGAGAGGGCCGGCAGCGGTCCACGTGACGACCGGACCATCGGCGCAGACGAACAGCGGACCGAGTTGGCAGTGGCCGCACTGGCGGATCGCGCAGTGCATGTTTCGCTCCAAGGAGACGAAGATCCGGTCGGGGTCGGTGCCGGCGTCGACGAGGTTGCGGCTGGTGACCCGGATCATCACCTCCGGCCCACACAGGAACACCGACGCAGCCGTGGCCGTGACGGGCAGCGGGTCGAGCAGCATCGTGATCAATCCAACGTTGCCGCTCCATCCCCGCGTCGCCGCGTCGACCGTGACGTCGACATGCACGTCCGGCACCGAGCGCCACTGGGCGATCTGCTCGGTGTAGAGCAGCTCGCCGGGCGTGCGGGCACCGATCAGGATCGCCACGCGACCGAACCTGTCGCGATGCGTGAGGACTTCGCGGATCACCGGTCGCAACGGCGCCAGCCCGATTCCGCCGGCGACGATCAGCACGTCGGAGCCCTCTGCGGCAGAGACGTCCCAACCGACCCCGAACGGGCCGCGGACGCCGACGACCGCACCCGGCTCGAGGGCGCACAGTGCCCGAGATGTCGCACCCACGCCTCGGATCGTGTGCAGCAGAGCACCCTCGCGCTGTGGGCAGCCGCTGACCGAGATCGGGATCTCGCCGACTCCGAACGTGTAGAGCATGGTGAACTGGCCCGGGGTCGGGTCGGCGATCGGCGCATCGACGGGCATCAGCGCCAGCGTGACCGAGTCGGCAGTCTCCTGGTGGCGGCTGACGACCTCGTACCGGGTCGGCACCATTGGGCCACCGAGCCGATCGACCGGCTCGGCCTGGCTGAGGGCGCCGACGTCAACGGGCATTGCCGCCGCCATAGAGGTCGAGGAGACGGACTCGCGTGGTCTGCAACCGGTCGGCGATGACCCGGGCGAAGCGCTTCATCAGCCGGTAGCCGAACTCGGCGTCGGCGTCGCACTTGTCGCGCAGGCAGGCGGAGTCGATGACGATGGCTCGAGTGGGCGCGACGACCTCGACGTCGAACACCCAACGGTATGGCTCGAACAGCCACGACCAACCGACGAGCTCGCCGCGGCCGAGCGTCTCCATCAGCAGCGATCCCGTGGGTGAGTGCATCTCCAGGGCGACCTTGCCTTCGCGGATCACGAAGAACTGGTTCGCGTCGGTGTCTTCGCGAGCGAGGAACGCTCCCGGAGTGAAGTACTGGTTGCGCGCACATCCGGCGATGAGATCGAGGTCGGCCGCAGGGAGATCATGGAGCACCGCTTGCTCGGCGAGGAGATCCCTGATCGTGATGGTGTTCATAGGTCCTGCCCTTCGGCGATGGCGGCGACTTCCTTGGTGATGTCGATGGCCGCCGGGCACCAGGTGATGCATCGACCGCAACCGACGCAGCCGGACACGTCGAACTGGTCCCACCACGTCGACAGCTTGTGGGTCAGCCACTGGCGGTAGCGCGAGCGAGTGTCGCCGCGAACGCTGCCCGCACCGTGCAGCACCGAATGGCCGAGTGTGAAGCACGAGTCCCAGCGCTGGACCCGGTCGGCGCGCTCGCCATCGAGCGAGCCGACGTCTTCGACGGCGGAGCAGAAGCACGTCGGGCAGACGAGCGTGCAGTTCGTGCACGACAGGCAGCGCGAGGCGACGTCGTCCCAGCGCGGGTGTTCGAGGTTGTTGATGAGAACGTCGCGAGCCGCCACGGGGTCGAGACGGCGAGTCATCTGCACCGCCGTCGCGTCGAGGATCTGCTGGAGCGCGGCGAAGTCCGCGTCCGTGGCCGGGCGCCACTGCACGTTGGTTTGCAGCTCGGCGAGCACTTCGGCACCGCGTTCCGTGCCGACCTCGAACAAGAGCTGATGGGCACCGTCGGTCAGCAACTCGGTGACGGCGAGGTCGTGCCCGGCCGTGACTTGCGGACCGGTGCCCATCGACGTGCAAAAGCACGTTGCCACAGGGTGGCCGCAGTTGACGCCCACGAAGAAGGCACGCTCCCGGGCTCGCGCGTACACCGGATCGGGATGTGGTCCGTCGCGCAGGACCTTGTCCTGGATGCCGACGGCGGCGAGCTCGCAAGCGCGCACGCCGATGAACGCGTAGTCGGGGGCGGCCGGCTGCTGTTCGTCGATCGTGAAGCCGCGCTCGGTGCGGACCGCAGACCACAGCGTCTTGCGCGGCGGGGTCAGGTAACGGCGAGGTGACTGCGGGCCGACGGCGTAGGCGAAGAGCGACCGCTCGTCGTGACGCCTCACTCGATAGGTGGCTGCCTCCTGGTCGTCGCTCCACCCGACCGGAAGGCTGGTGGCACCTTCGATCTCCTCGAGGACGATCGCCCCATCGCGCAGGCGCGGGCCGATCACCGTGTATCCACGCCGGGAGAGTGAGGCGACCAGCTCGTCCACTGCTCGATCGGCGGGCGACAGGACGCAGCTCTCCGGCACAGTCCACAGCGTGACTGATGGGGTGCGGTGTGTCTAGGGACCTACGACACTTGTTGCCTGTGACCAGCGGACACTTGCTCGCCGGTCGGTTCCCAGGCCTGCATCCACGGGGACGCAGGCCACTGCTCGGCGGCTGCCATGATCGGGAACATCGTTCCACCGTCGATGTGCTCGCGGACGATGTCGGCGTGCCCGGCGTGGCGGGCGAGCTCTTCGATGACGTGGAGCAGCACCCATCGCGCTGACCACGCCTCGACGTCGGCCGGGAACCAGGGCACGCCTCGCGGCACCGGTACGGCCTGGCCGAGGTCGTCGATGCCGGCGACGATCGCCTCGGTCTCCCGGCCACAGCGGGCGCTGTCGTCGAGCAATTGGGCGAGCGTCTCGTCGGCGCCGAGTGTGAAGTCGTCCTGGTACTTCCCCTGGTCGTAGACGATCGGCTTCTGCTGGAGGACCTCGTTCATCCAGTACCGCTCCATCGCGGTGACGTGCTTGAGCAACCCGCCGACGCTGAGGCCGCTCTTCGTGGGCGTGGCACGGGCCTGCTGATCGGTGAGCCCGTAGGCGGTGAGGCGGATCGCGTACCGCTGCTGGGCCAGATAGCCGAGCAGGTTGGCGCGCTCGCCATCGACGGGTGGGACGAGTCCGGGCATGCTGTTCCCTTCATTCACGGGCCGGCTGGACTGCCGGCACTTCGACCATGATGCATCTCAGAACCGGACATGAAATGACCGGTTCTCGATGATCGCGCACCACGTCAGGGCTCGGCCGACGACGGGCCGGCGGCGCCGAGACCGGTGCGGGCCTCGCCATCGGGGGCGTAGACCGACAAGTAGTGGGCGGCCATCTCCGTCCCGAGGTAGCGGCGCACGGGATCGAGGTACTGATCGTCGGCGTTGACCGTCGTGCGCCGGTGCTGGCGCAGGTGCTCGCCCCACGATTCGACCACGAACGTCTCGACGAACCGCTGTGGAAGGGCGAGATCACGGAACAGGTCCCACCGGAAGGCACCGGTGCGGCGGCGGTGGCGCTCGACGTGTCGCATCGCTTCGGCGAAGGCGACCACGTCACTCTCAGGCACGTCGTACGAGACGGTGACGAGCACCGGCCCATCCGTCGGGTGCGGCACCATCGCCACGCGTGGATCGTCGCCGGGCACGAGGGTGAGGTCGAGGCCGGTCGTCGCGCCGAGCCTCCATCGCAACGCGCCCAGTGAGGTCGCAACCATCAGCCCTGCCGCGATCAGGTGAGCGACCGTCAGGTCAGCGTCGGCGACCGCGCCCCACACTGCGCTGCCGAGGGCCAGCGCCGCCGAGAGCACGAGCATGTAGAGCGCCATGCCGCGGGCGCGCACCCACTCGGGCAGCACGGACATCGACGCCACACCCGTGCTCGTCAATGCCGTGGCCCACGCCAGGCCACCGAAGAGCAAGGCGATGCCGGTGAGCCACGCAGCGCGGCTGGTTCCGTCGACGACCATCACCAGGGCGACGACGAACGACGACCCGAGAACTTGGTGGTCATGGCTGAAGTGATGATCGAGTCGTGGGCGGACGACGGCTGCGCTGGCTGCGCCGATTCCGAAGCAACCGAGCAGGGTGCCGTATCCGCCGCTGCTCAACCCGAGCCGCTGACGGGTGACGATCGGCAGCAGGGACTGCAGCGCCGCCGCAGGGAGGCAGAACAACGCGGTGCGGTTGAGCACGCCGCGCAGTGCGGGGGCGTGCAAGGCGTACCGGATCCCGGCACGCATCGCCCCGCTGAGGGATTCCGCCGGGCCGTACATCGCTCGTGCCGGTCGCCGCCACCACACGAGGACGGCGACGATCGCCAGGAACGAGATCGCATTGAGCAGGAACACCCAGCCGGGCCCGGCTGCGGCGACCACGAGACCACCGAGCGCGGGACCGACGGCACGACCGACGTTGAACGTCAGCGTGCTGAGCGCGAACGCCTGGCGGAACTCGTGTGGCGGAACGAGGTCGGGCTGGATCGCTTGGAACGCGGGGAACGTCAGCGCTGCGCCGGCA
>DATBKA010000175.1:0-2533 GCA_036556105.1 Ilumatobacteraceae bacterium
AGTGCGGTGCGCACGACCCGGCTTGAGCCGCTTCGGCTTGGGGCGTTGAGGCAACTCTGGCGGCGCGGTGAAGTTCGGCCGGGAGCGGCGTTCCGGCCGCGGGCCACGATCGGGTCGCGGGCCGCGGTCGTGTCGTTCGCCCTCGGGACGGTCGGCACGCTCGGTTCGCGGCCTCTCGGGTCGGCCATCACCCTCGCGACGCGGCGGACGATCACCGTCGCGGCGGGGGCGGCGGTCACCTTCGGGTCCATCGCGTCGCGGCGGCCGATCCCGCCGCTCGCCACGATCGCTCCGCGGGGGGCGCTCACCGCGTTCGCGCCTCGCCAGTTGCTGCGTGACAGCCTCGAACGGTCTGTCGCTCTCGATCAGATCGAGCAAGCCGGACTTCTCCGACTTCCCCTTTGTGGTGGCGACGGACAAGATCGTGATCCCGTCGAGCTCGACCTCGGCATCGGCCTTCAGCACTGACCCGGTGGTGGCACCGTCGGGCAGCAGCGATCCGTCGAGCACGCCGCGTGGCTCGCGAGCACCGGCGGCGCGCCACGTCCACGTGCCGTCTGGACGCGCGCTCGTGAGCTCGATGTCGATCCTGCGGGCCATAGGTCCGCAACGGTATCGGGTGGGAGCAGCTTCGCTCCACCGTGATCGGCAGGTTGCCGCTGGGTACCGTTGGAGGCCGTGCCCATCTATGCCCTCGGTGACCTCGTGCCTTCCATTGACGCTGACGCGTACGTGCACCCCGATGCGGTGGTGATCGGGGCGGTCACGATCGGGGCCGAAAGCTCGGTGTGGCCAGGGGCTGTGCTGCGTGGTGACGACGGGCGGATCGTCATCGGCAGGCGCACGAGCATCCAGGACAACTGCGTGATCCACACCACTCCTGACCAACCCACCGAGGTGGGCGACGACTGCGTGATCGGGCACATGGTTCATCTCGAAGCCTGCAAGATCGAGCCGTGGTGCCTCATCGGCAACATGTCGATGGTGTTGCACCGCGTCGTCGTGCACAGTTGGGCGATCGTCGCCGCGAACGCAGTCGTGCTCAACGACACCGTCGTTCCGTCCGACGCGCTGGCGGTAGGAACCCCGGCCGTCATCAAGACTGGTCGCGTGCGTCGCGAGCAGATCGAGCACGGCGTCGCCACCTACGTTGCCCGTGCCAAGAAGTTTCGTACCGACTTGCGCCGCATCGGTTGATGCTCGCTCTCGTCGTCACCGTCGACGACTCCGAGACCGAACTGGTCTCTGACGTCCTCTGGTCGCTCGGCGTGGTGGCCATCGAGGAGCGCCGCGCCGGCTCGCGCACGGAGTTGTGGACTGCGGTGGGCGACGATCGCCCGCAGGTATCTGCCGCCGTGGCCCAACCATTGGCGCGGTGGACGTGGAGGTTCGTCGAGGTCGACGAGTCCGTCGCTGACAACTGGCGTCAGTACGTCAGCCCGACATGGATCGACGGCGACCTCGTGATCTGCCCGGCCTGGATCGACGTCGCTGCCGAGGCCAGTGTGCGTGTCGTGCGCATCGAACCTGGCCCGACGTTCGGGCTCGGCGATCACCCGACGACGGTCCTGTCGCTGCGTGCCCTGCGCAGGGTGCTGGAGCCGGGAACGACGATCCTCGATGTCGGGTGCGGCTCTGGCGTGTTGGCGGTCACCGCGTGTGTGCTCGGCGCCAGCAGTGCGGTGGCGATCGACATTGCGCCGGCCGCGCCGGGCGTGACGATGGCCAATGCACTCGCCAACGGCGTTGCCGATCGTCTGCGCGCCGCAAACACTCCGTTGGCAGACATCGACGGCCACTACGACGTCGTGCTGGCCAACATCCTTGCGCCGACCCTGATCGAGCTGGCCGCGGACCTCCGCCGCGTGGTCGGCACCACGGGCGTGTTGATCATCAGCGGTGTGCTTGCCGAACATCATGCCCACGTCGAGCTGGCATTGCGGCCGCTGCGGCTGGTCGACAGGGCGACACTCGACGGCTGGGCAGCGTTGACGTTCGCGCCGTCACTCGATCAGCTAGATCGTCAACAGGGGAGTCACGTCGAGGCGGTCGAGCGCGGGCAAGAACGTGCGCACCGCGTCGTGACGGAACTGCGTGCACAGGTCGCGGCGGAAGAACCGCGCACCTTCGCGCACGACGTAGTTGAGGATGAAGAACCGGTAGACCTCGGGCAGGAACGCCAACTCCTCGGTGGCCATCGGGAACACCTTCTTGTAGGCGGTGAGAAAGGCCAGGAATGACGGCTCCACCAACGTGTGCGGTCCGTAGGTGAAGCGGGTGCGATCACCGGTGCTGCTGGAGGCGCGCGACAGGAAGTAGAAGTCGAGCAACCGCGGTTCGATGCGGAACCAGTCGTAGTCCCAACGACTGAACAGGCGGAAGTGACCGTGGGCGTCTGTCTCGACGGAGAAGTTGCCGAGGTTCCAGTCGATGAGCACCGGGATCTTCTCCCACTCGTCGTAGCCGACATCGACCAGCCGTTCC
Source organism: Ilumatobacteraceae bacterium (assembly GCA_036556105.1). Taxonomy (GTDB): domain Bacteria; phylum Actinomycetota; class Acidimicrobiia; order Acidimicrobiales; family Ilumatobacteraceae; genus JAENVT01. The sequence continues at coordinate 2,485 of DATBKA010000175.1, forward strand.
AGGAACGTGTGCGTGTGCTTCCAGAGCACACCGATTGCCTCGGGCGGCA
>DATBKA010000176.1:0-2669 GCA_036556105.1 Ilumatobacteraceae bacterium
CCACGACTGCACCTGCCGACCCATCTCCGCCCACTGCAACCACGACCGTTCTGACACCTCCGACCAGCGCACCATCGCCTGGTCAGGCATCGCCGTCGACTCCGACGTCGACGCCCAGCACCCAGCCTGTGCCGTCGACTCCCAATGCCGTCCCGACGACACAGGTGCCGACTACCACGGCCGCACCCACGACACCGACGACGACCACGCCGACAACGATCGCCACGCCGACAACGATCGCCACCACGACCACGGCGCCAGGAACGGCGCTTCAGGCGCTCTATCTGTCGGCGGGCGGAGTGGGTGATCGGGCCTTCACGTCGACGATGCCCGGATCGGTCGGTGCCAATGAGCCTGACGTCGACGGGGACGGCAAACCAGGGCTGACCTTGAAGAAGGGTTCGTCGCGCAGCCTGGCGTGGTCGGAGTCCGAGCTGTTCGGATTGCACTTGGAGGGCGAGGTCATCCTCGATCTGTTCAGCGGCGTCAACAACTTCAACCGCACCGAGCAGCAAACGCTGTCCGCCGACTTGCAGGTCTGCGACGCCTTCGGACTGAACTGCGTTTCGATTCTGAGCAACACCTGGATCTACAAGCCGTGGGCTGTCGGTGGGGTCAACACCTGGTCCGAGCGCCAACTCGTGCTTGGCACGGTCGACGCAATCATCCCGGCGACGGGCAAGTTGCGGCTCGTACTGACCGCAGTCGAGCGCGACATGCAAATCGCGATGAGCGGCGAACGCCCATCGTCATTGCACATCACGGTCGCGTCCTGAGAACCTCAGCCCACACGAGCTTCCCGCCGTCGGGATGTCGTTCGATTCCCCATCGAGTCGCCATCGACTGGACGATGCCGAGTCCCCGACGCGACAACTGATCTTCGAGCTGTGTTGTCTCCGGCAGGGGCACATCGTTGTCGTGCACCTCGACCACCACTTCGGTGTCGTCTACACGAAGCGACAAGACACAGCCGCCGGACGTATGACGAATCGCGTTGGTCACGAGCTCGTTGCCGATCAAGAGCAGGGTCTCGGCGACCTCAGGCGGAAACCCGTCGCCGAGGTACGCCGCAATCGCCCGTCGTGCCAGCCGGGGCGCCGTTGACTGACGGGGGAGCTCGACGTGCAGCGTGTTCGAGAGCACCGCGACTTCGTCTGGCAGCGCTTTGCATTCCATGATCTTGCGCACCGGTCCGGCGCGGGCGATCTCACGGGAGGACCTTCGGGCTCGACGTCGTTGGAATCTGTTTCGACCAACTCCAATCGGCAATCTGTCCATGGCGACGGTCTCCGACCTGTGAGCGCCCGACCACGTGGTGTGTACCCGAAGTTCGGCCGGGTAAACGGGTGCTCGCGGTTGCCGGTCAGTCGCGCGTTCCGCCCGTGTTGCACCCAATCGCGAAATTCGGCGACCAGGCACGACTAAACCCGCTCGATGGTGGGTAACACGTGTGCGCCATGTCCGGACGGAGCGACGGGATCAGGAGACGAGTCACCGTGCTGTTGGGCGCGGCGACCATTGTGTCGACGGTCCTCGCCAGTCCCGCATCCGCTGCGGGGCCTGGTGATGTCAGCTACTGGTGCGCCCAGGGTGGGGTCAAGATAACGGTGGCGGCGACCTCCTTCGTGGTGCCGTCACCGCCAAGTGGCTCCACCTGGACCCTGCTTGTCCTGGACTCTCAGGGCAGGCTGCTCCCTGACGTCTTCATCAACCCCGTCGTCGGCGCGTCCTACAGCGACCCGGGAGGATCGGAGATCACGCAAGCGATCTTGTGCCAGGTAGCAGCGGCGCCGCCGACAACGATCGAAGCCACGACCACGACCGTCGATCCGGCGACCACAGAAGCTTCGACCACGACGACGGTCGCCGAGCAGACGACTACGACGGCAGGTACGCCTCCGACCACGGGGACGCAGACCACCACGGCCGCGCCCCCGACGGCTGCTTCCCGCCCGACCACGACGAGCGTGAGCTCGCACGCACCCCAACCACCGGAGACCACCGCGACCGTCACTCAAGCGGTCACCACGACGGGATCGGCTGCGGTCGTCGGTCAGAGCCCCACCGTCGATGCCGCCCCACCGGGCGAGCAACCCGTGGTCGGCGCCACGGCACGGGCGACGTCCGCGACGCCGGCTGCGTCCGGGCCCTCGGCAAAGACCACCTCGGGCGGCGGCACGGCGCAGGCGTTGCCGAACCACGGCTCGGCGGCCACCGCGGGTGTCGAGCACAGCGAACTTCGCGCCATGGCCGCCAAGCTGCCGTTGAGCCACCGCTCCAAGGACGGGCTGATCTTCGTCCTTGCCTTCGCCGCCGTCGGAGTCGGCGGGATCATCGCCGAACGAAAGCGGCGCTGAGACTCAGGTGCTCTCGGGAAGCGGCCCCAGGCTCTCGAAGCTGCCGTGGGCGATGTAGCCCCCGTCGAGGACGAGTGTCGATCCGTTCATGTACCGGAGCTCGGGCGAGCACAGCAGGGCAATCGCCTCGCCGACGTCTTCGACCGTGCCGATCCGCCCGACCGAGACGCGCCCGACGATCTGCTCGAGACTGAACTTCCCGGCGCGCTGCAGGTTGCGTACGAGCTCGGTGTCCACGTAGCCCGGGGCGATGGCGACCACGCGCACGCCGCGACGGCCCCATTCCACGGCGAGCGCCTTGGTCAACCCCTC
>DATBKA010000177.1:0-1815 GCA_036556105.1 Ilumatobacteraceae bacterium
ATCATCGGCATCACCTTCGTCGTGACGATCCTGCTGTGGGCGTTCACGCGATACAGCAGGGTCGGCCTGGCGATCAGCGCCACTGCGCAGAACGAGCAGGCCGTGCAGACGATGGGCTGGTCGCCGAACAAGCTCTCCGCGTTCACGTGGGGGCTCGGCGGTGGGCTCGCCGGGCTCGCCGGGGTGCTGCTCGCACCGCTCACCGGGTTGTCGACGATCACCTTCACGCTCATCGTGACGGTCACCGCGATGGCGGCGGCGTTGCTCGGTGGGTTCCGCTCGTTCCCGCTCACGCTGCTCGGAGGCTTCGTCGTCGGGTTCGGCGAGGCCTGGGTCGTGCGTCATCGCATGGACATCCAGGACTTCTTCGGCGTCGAGAACCTCACCGGCATCGAGCGCGCGATCCCGTTCCTCCTCATCCTCCTCGTGCTCGTCGTGCGCGGACGCGGGCTCCCTCTCCGCAGCCACATCACCGACCGGCTGCCCAAGCTCGGCACCGGGAGGATCAGCATCCCGGGTCTGCTCATCGCTTCCGGCGTCCTCCTCTTCCTGCTCTTCTCGGTGATGGACGACCGCTGGGCCGCGGCCACCAACGTCTCGCTCATCTCGGCGATCGTCGTGCTCTCGATCGTCGTGCTCACCGGTTACGCGGGACAACTGTCGCTCGGGCAGTGGGCGCTGGCAGGCTGTGGAGCACTGATCGCGGGTTCGTTCGTGCTCCGCGCCGACATGCCACTCGAGCTCGCCTTGCCGCTGGGAGTGCTCCTGACCATCCCGGTCGGATTGCTCTTCGCGCTCCCCGCGTTGCGCACGCGCGGCGTCAACCTCGCCATCGTGACCCTCGGCCTCGGGTTCACGATCCAGGCGGTCGTGTTCTCGAACATCGACTGGATCGGCGCGCGTTTCAACGGCGAGTTCAACAGCGGCACCAAGGTCGGCAACGCCGAGCTCTTCGGCATGGACGTGAACAACGGAACCCACCCACAGCGCTGGACGGTCGTCTGTCTCGTCGCGTTCGTGCTGTGTGGCGTGCTCGTGGCGAACCTGCGCCGCTCCCGCACCGGCCGGCGCCTGATCGCGGTGCGCACGAACGAGCGCGCGGCGGCATCCCTCGGCATCAGCGTGTTCGGCGTGAAGCTCTACGCGTTCTCGGTCGCCGCCGCGATCGCGGGGCTCGCCGGCATCCTGCTCGCGTTCCGCGCCACCGTCATCACCTACGAGCAGTACAACCCGTTGCAGTCGATCTTCAGCGTGGGCTGGGCGGTGATCGGCGGTCTCGGGTTCGCCGTCGGCGCGGTGTTCTCCGCGCCCAACGCAATCGGCGGTGTCGGCACCCGCTTCTTCGACGACGTCCTCAACGTCGGCAACTGGGACGCGCTCGTCGGCGGTGTGATCCTGTTGATCATCATCGTGGTGCACCAGGACGGCATCGCCGAGGTGGTCACGCACCAGATGCGCCCCATGTTCGAACGGCTCCACCTGGTGCGCCGACCGGTCGCGGACACGAAGCTCCCGGATCGGCTGATCGAGCCGGTCATTGCCGGGACGCTGGCGGTGCAGCACCTCACCGTCCGCTTCGGCGGTGTCACCGCCGTCGACGACGTCAGCTTCGATGTGCAGCCCGGCGAGGTCGTGGGACTCATCGGACCGAACGGCGCCGGCAAGACGACGATCATCGACGCGGTCACCGGGTTCGTGAAGCCTTCGTCGGGCGGGCTCTCGCTCAACGACGCGCCGATCGGTCGGTGGTCCGCGACCAAGCGGGCCCGGCGCGGGCTGCGGCGTTCGTTCCAGTCGCTCGAGCTGTTCGACGAC
>DATBKA010000178.1:0-1680 GCA_036556105.1 Ilumatobacteraceae bacterium
TTGTTCGGGCGCACGTTGAAGCCGATGATCGTCGCGTTGGAGGCCGACGCCAGCGTGATGTCGTACTCGCTGATGCCACCGACGGCCCGGTGCACGAACGCCAACTTGACGTCGTCGCGCTCCAAGCGGCGAAGCGATTCCGTGACGGCCTCCAGCGAGCCCTGCACGTCGGCCTTCAGGACGATGTTCAGCGTCGCCACTTCACCGGCCTGGATCTGGCTGAAGATGTCTTCGAGCTTGACGCCCTTCTGCACGCGGGCATCGCCGCGCTGCGCCTTCAACCGCTGGCGCTGCTCGCGCGCCTCGCCGACGGTCTTCGCCGTCTTCTCGTTGTCGGCGGCGCGGAACTCGTCGCCGGCGTTGGGGACGCTCTGCAGCCCCAACACCTGCACCGGCATCGACGGCCCGGCTTCTTTGACCTGGTTGCCCTTGTCGTCGATCATCGCCCGCACCCGACCCCATGAGCCACCGGCGACGATCGGGTCGCCGACGCGCAGCGTGCCCTTGTCGACGAGGATCGTGGCCACCGGCCCGCGACCGGTGTCGAGATTGGCCTCGAGCACGATGCCCTTGGCGCGACCGCTGGGATTGGCGGTCAGCTCTTCGAGCTCGGCAACGGTGAGCAGCTGATCGAGCAACTCGTCGACACCGACGTTCTGCTGTGCGGACATCTCCACCACGATCGTGTCGCCACCCCACGACTCGGGAACGAGCTCGTGCTCGGCGAGCTGGGTGAGCACACGACCGGGGTCGGCGTTGTCCTTGTCGATCTTGTTGACGGCAACGACGATCGGCACCTCGGCCGCCTTGGCGTGATTGATCGCCTCGATCGTCTGCGGCATCACGCCGTCGTCTGCGGCAACGACGAGCACCACGATGTCGGTGACCTGGGCACCACGAGCGCGCATCTTGGTGAATGCCGCGTGGCCAGGCGTGTCGATGAAGGTGATCTTGCCGCCGTCGCGGTCGACCATGTACGCACCGATGTGCTGAGTGATCCCGCCTGCTTCGCCGGCCACGACGTTGGCGTGGCGGATCTTGTCGAGCAGCGTGGTCTTGCCGTGGTCGACGTGACCCATGACGGTGATGACCGGAGCCCGCGGTTGCTGCAACGTCTCGTCGTCATCGTCGCTGTCGTCGAACATCGCCTGCAGCTCGAGCTCTTCTTGCTGGCCTGGCTCGACGAGCAGGATCTCGGCGCCGACCTCGAGGGCGAACAGCTCCATCTGCTCGTCGGTGAGGGTCATCGTGGCCGTGACCATCTCGCCGTTCTGCAGGAGGAAGCGGATCACGTCGGCAGCCGTGCGGTTCAGCTTCGGAGCGAACTCCTGCGCCGACACGCCGCGCTCGATGATGATCGTGCCTTCAGGGACGGGCGCGTTGGTGGCGGTGTAGTTCGAGTTGTACGTCGGCTGCATGTCGTCGAAGTCGCGACGACGACGAGCTCGGCTCTTCTTGCGCGGCGCGCGACGCTGGCCGCTCGGCCGCGGACCGCCGCCACCGGGACGGGCTCCGCCTGGGCCACCGCCGGGACCACCACCCGGCCCACCTGGGCCGGGGCGCGGCCCACCGAATCCACCGCCGGGGCGCTGGGCACCGAATCCGCCGCCCGTGCGCGGCCCGCCCGGGCCTGACGACCGTGGGCCACCGGTACCGGTGCGCGGCCCGCCCGGACCGCCG
>DATBKA010000179.1:0-1976 GCA_036556105.1 Ilumatobacteraceae bacterium
ACTTCGACCTGGGCGCTGTGGGGGATACGAGTGGTGGCTCGGTGGGCGCCGATCACGGCCACAAGACCGAACTCGCGCGACACGATGGCGGCGTGGCACATCGCCCCGCCTTCTTCCACCACGAGGGCGCCGATCACGGGCAGCAACGAGTTCACCGACGGTCCGGTGAACGGCGCGACCAACACGTCACCGGGCTCGAGCTGATCGAAGGCGAGCATCAAGTCGCGCACCACGCACGCCCGCCCTTGGTAGGTGGTGTCGCCGATCCCGAGCCCGCTCACGACGGAGGATTCGTCGTCTGCGGCCGGTGGCGTCCCGTCGGCGCGAAGGTTGGCCATGATCGCTGCGGTGACGCGCGCCATCGCCTTCGGGAGCGCGTCGAGTGGGGGAGGAGCCTCGGGTTCACCGAGCAGTCGGGGCGGCGGGGTGGCTTCGATCCGATCGCGCTCAACGGCACGCTCGGCGAGCTCGTCGGCCGACGGTCCGTCTGCGCTTCCCAGCGCACCGCGCAGCAGACGGTCGACCTCGTCGGGGAACAGCTCGACGACGTGCGCGACTTCGTGCATCCGCCCGGCTGCTTTCAAGCGTCGCCCGGCTTCCAGCAGGGCGCGCCGCACCAGCCCGCACGGCCAGTTCCAACACAGGCCGCGGATGTCTTCGCGTTGGCGATGCCCGTACCGAGCCTCGGTGAGCAACTCGTCGAACTGCGCTCGTTGCTCGCTAGGGACGCGGGCGCGCACAGCCGCGTCGTCGGGTTCGGCGACGTCCAGATGCTCGGTGGCGCCGAGCAACGCCGCCAGTTGCAGGCCCGGAAGCTCGGCCAGCGTGGGCCGGTCGACGTCGTCGCTCGTGACGGTGCGCCACATGTGCAACTCGAGCCAGGCGTCGACCGCGGCTCGCGCGTCGGGGTCGAGTCCGCGCACGTCGTCGACCGAGTGCAGCGCTGCCGCCGGTGTCTCGCTGTGGTGGATCGCGCGGGCCACTGGGCGCAGCATCGTCGCCGTTTCGACCGTTGCGGGAGAGCTGCCGGTGAGCAGGCCAGCCGCCTCGTTGGCGCTGATTCCCCACGCCTCGCAGTGGGCCACCAGATCGCCGGTCGGCACAAGATCGCCGCCGTGGGTTGCCAGGTTCCTTCGTGCAGATTGTTCGAAGTGCGCCAGCGCGCTGGCGACGTGTGTCGCAAGTTCGACGTCGTCCAGGGCGCCGGGGTCGACTGCCTGCAGCGCCCGGTTCATCGCCAGCTGCGCCGACCGGTCGCGATCGAACCACTCGTCGACTTCCTGACGCCAACGGCGCTGGGCGAATGCCTGCTCGGCGGTCTTGGTGCGCCGCCGCAACTCCGGGTGCAAGCGGGCGAACAGCTTCATCACGAACGCCGGCGGAGGTGCCTTGGGCTTGGAACCGGGTTTCTCGCCAACGCCCAACGGGCGCATGTACAGGCAGCCGTTGACGAACTTGGCCTGCACGGTGGCGAGCGGCAGCCCGTAGCGCTGCATCGGCTCGACGATGCCTGCTTCGAACGCGCGCCGATAGGTGTCGCGCAGGAAGGGTGAGAGTGGTCGTAGCCCGTGGTGGGTGGTCTCGAGCTCCCACTGTCCTGGAGCCGGCGGGTCGAACGCCACGGCGGGTGGTGCAGTGTGGATGATGCGGTCGCCCATGGTGCCCCTCAGTTCGTCGCGACTTAATCATGTCTGACAACTGCCGTCAATACAGAATCTTGTCATCATGACTGAGATCTGCCAAGATGGTCCTTGGAGAGATCGATGAGCGAGTCACCGAAACGATCAACCAACAAGCCCTATACGTCAGCGTTGCGCGACCGCCAGGTGGCTCAGACCCGGGAGTTCATTCTCGACGCCGTGACAACGCTGCTCGGCGATCGACGCGCCGACGAGGTGACCACGCGCGACATCGCTGCGGCGGCCGGGGTTTCGGAGCGCACGGTGTATCGCCATTTTCCCGATCGCGACGCGCTC
>DATBKA010000180.1:0-3155 GCA_036556105.1 Ilumatobacteraceae bacterium
GATCGCCACGTGCGCGCAAGCGTCGGCGCAACAGATCGCATGGGGTGCGATCGGCCGGCGTTCGATCCGCCTCGACCCGCGCTGGCGCGGCGGCGACTACTACGACGCTGACGACGATGACGGCCCATGGGAAGGGCTGGCGGTGGCGCGGATGGTCGCCCAGGTCACGTTCCGCAGCGACAATGTGTTCACGGACCGCTTCGGTCGCGAGCTCGCCGACGGGGCCACGCTGCACGACAGCCTCGAGCTGTGGCAACGCTTCGAGGTCGAGCGCTACCTCGACCACCACGGCGACAAGCTGGTCCGCAGGTTCGACGCCAACAGCTACCTCATCATCGGCAAGGCGATGGATCTGCACGACATCGGCCGCGGCCGCGGCGGATTGGTGTCGGCGATGAAGCGGATCAAGGCGCCGACGCTGACCGTCGGCATCTCCAGCGACATCCTCTATCCGACCTACCAACAGCACCAGATCCGCGATCTGCTGACAGCGGCCGGCACGCCCTGCGAGTACTTCGAGATCGACTCGCCGCACGGTCACGACGCGTTCTTGATCAACCTCGATCAGCTCTCGCTGCCGTTGCAGGAGTTCGTCGAGTCGGTCGCCAAGGAGTAGTGCTAGCCAGGCTCCGGTGCGGTGGACTTGGCCTTGGAGAGCAGAGCGTCGAGAGTCGTCACGGCGCGGCTCTTGGACGGCAGCCGCAACGTCATCCGCTGGAGTGTGCCCAGGTTGCTGACGGTGCGCAGGACGTAGACCTCGCGCTTGGGGGGAGGGCTGGGCGACTTGCCTTCGAGCGACCAGAGGGTGACCTCGCGGTGGAGGCGACGCTTGGAGTCGATCTGCAGCTGGCCGTCTGGCAGGACCCGTGCCCACACCTCGCGCTTGCGCCCGTCGGGGTCGCCGTGCGTCGACAGCCACTGACCCATGGAGAGGAAGCGGGTGCCGTCCTTGGACACGTGGTGCGGCTCGATCCGGTAGCCGAGGTAGCCGATGGCGAGGCAGACGGCGAGCGCGAGGAGGACCCAAACCACTTCCACGCAACCAGCATGACCGATTGAGCGCGATGTTGCCAGGCTGCCCGTGTGCGATCGCTCCTGGCGTGCGAGAATGGTGCGCGTGACCGTCCTGTCCACCCGTCGCGGCCTCGGTGTCGTCGGCAGCGACTTCTCCGACCCGACGAACGAGCGTCTGATCTACCTGTCTGCGGCCGGGCTGGTGGTTGTCGGTGTGCTGCTGCTGATCGGCACGATCCTGTGGTGGCGGCGTGGCCGGCAGGAGCATCCGGCGTTGGCGCCGCTCGAAGTGCTCGGATCGCGTCCGTGGGCCAAGGCGTCTGAGGGCGATCGGCGGCGCAAGCTCGATCAGGTGCGCATCGGCGGTTCGGCAGTGGTGGAGGACGAGATCGTTCGTCCGGAGCCCGTCGACCTGCGCGAGCTGCTGCGCAGCATGCCACAGGCGTTCGACGACTTGCGCGACCCGGGCCCCGACGGCGAGCCGTGGGGGATCTCGATCGACGCACCACTCGACGCACCGGCCGAGCCTGCCGCCGAAGTCATCGACGCGCCGCTGCCCGACGACACGCCCGACGATGTCTCCCGTGCCGCCGAGCCGCCCGCGGCAGAACAGGAGCCCCCCGTGCCGCAGTCGCCACCGCTCGGCCAGCCGGCCGTTCCGGCCAGGCCTCCGACAGCGCAGCCCGTTGCGGTCGATCCCGACGCCACGACCTTCGCCGCGCCGCACCCGGTCGACCAACCCGCACCGGTACCCGGCCGCGACTGACCCGAGTGTTTCAAGGCACCCAGTACGCCTCCAAACACTCGGTAGCCGCTACCGTGGGGGTACGTGGCTGACGGATTGGATGTGGACGCGATGCTCGCCCGTTTTCGGGAGCGCGCCGCCGCCGTGAAGAACCGCCCGCTCCCTCCGGTTGCGGGGGAGGAACGGCAGCGGTTCATCCAGCAAGCACAGACCGATTTCATGGACTTCGCCATCGTCGGCGATGCAACGGCATCGATCGAGGACGGCATTTTGGTGCTCCGGGTCGACCTGCGACCTGCCGACAAGAAGTCGTGAAGTTCCTCCTCGGGCGCGAACGCCTGGCCGTCACCATGGGCGCGATCGCGGTGGTCGCGTGGGGGTTCGGCCCGCTGTTCGTGCGCGGCGTCGACGCGTCTGCACCAACGATCGTGTTCTGGCGTTTGTGGATGGCTGCACCGGTGATGCTCGTCGCAGCGCGGGCGACCGGCGGTCGCGTGACGTGGCCGCTCCTCAAGAAGGTGTTCCTGCCGGGCGTGATGTTCGGCATCTCGATGATCTGCAGCTTCACGTCGTACCAGTGGACCTCGATCGCCAATGCGACGTTGATCAGTGCGTTGCAGCCTGTGGCGATGCTGCTCCTCGGACCACTGCTGTTCGGTGATCGCACCGCGGCGCGACAGATCCTGTTCGCCGTGATCGCCGTCGGCGGCATCGCCACCGTCGTGCTCGGCGCTCATCAAGCATCGGGAGCCTCGCTGAAGGGCGACGGCATCGCCTTAGCCAATCTCGCCCTGTGGACGGCGTATTTCATCCGCATCAAGCGCGTCCGCAACCAAGGTGTCCATGCCGCGGCGCTGATCGCCGGCATCTTCTGCGTGGCCGCAGTCGTCGTGACGCCGTTCGTCTTGCTGACCTCGCACGACATCGGCTCGGTCCATGGCACCGACTGGCTGCTCATCGCGGCGATGGTGCTCGTGCCGGGGCTGATCGGTCACGGCTTCATGACCTGGGCGCAGCGGCACATGGACATCACGTTGGCGTCGCTGTTGACCCTCGGAAACCCGGTGATCTCCGCCGTCGGTGCCTGGGTCGTGTTCGGTCAGCACCTCGGTGGAGTGCAAATGGCGGGGGCGGTCGTCGTGCTCGCGGCGCTCGGCGGAATCGTGCTCGAGGCCAGGTCAAACGCGGCTTCGACCGAGATCCCGGTGGCCATTTCGGCGGAGTGACTGGTATGGTGAGCGACCGCTAACGCGGACGTGGCTCAGTTGGTAGAGCATCACCTTGCCAAGGTGAGGGTCGCGGGTTCGAATCCCGTCGTCCGCTCCAAAAAGTCCCGCTCAGCATGTCTTTTGCGAGCGGCCGGGTCGCGGGTGCTGCCCACGTGCCCAGGGAATCG
>DATBKA010000181.1:0-5253 GCA_036556105.1 Ilumatobacteraceae bacterium
CCCACGCTTGGTCATCGCCAATGATTCGGCGTTGATCATGTGTCGCGTCGTCGCCATTGCCGGCGCATGCAACGAGATCACGTCCGACTCGGCGAACACCCGGCCCAGGTCGACGAGCTCGCAATCCTGGGCCTCGGTCACGAACGGGTCGTAGGCGAGCACCTTCATCCCGAGAGCGCGGCCCGCCGCGGCGACCCGCCGGGCGATGCGGCCGAAGCCGACCAATCCGAGAACCGTGCCGTCGAGCTCGAGCGCCTCACCCGTCGTCGCCCCGGGCAGCCCTTGACGGGCGCGTTGCTGTTGGGCGGGCAGGTTCTTGACGACTGCGAGCAGCAGCATCAATGCATGCTCGGCGGTCGACACCGACGGAGCCTCTGGAGCGTTGCAGACGATCACGCCCGCTGCCGCCGCAGCGGGCACGTCGACATTGTCGTAGCCGATGCCGATCCGGGAGATGACCTTCAGTGCCGGGCCCAGCGCGAACGCGTCGGCGTTCCAGGCCCGCTTGGCACCCGCAAGCACTGCCTGCGCCGTCGCCAAGTCGGCGTCGTCGGGCCCGACCGCCAGGGCGCGTCCATCGACGAGGTCGCGGTACACGTCGGGCAACGGGTGGTCGAAGAACAGGATCGGCAGCTCATTCATCCCTCCGAGTGTTTCAAGGCACCCAGTGCGCCTCCAAACACTCGGTTCGGTTTATGGTGCGGCGATGCTCGATCATTCGCAGTTCTTCCACGTCGGCATCCGCGTCACGGACATCAACGCGGCCATGGATGAGATCGGCAAGCAGGCCGGCGTCACCTGGGCCACACCTCGCGACAAGCCGATGGCGGTGTGGATGCCTGGCGAGGGCCCGCTCGAGCTGCCATTGATCGTCACGTACTCGTGCGAGGGGCCCGTTCATCTCGAGCTGTTGCAAGGGCCACGCGGCTCGATCTGGGACGGCCACGATGCGCCCGGCGCCCACCACTTCGGTTACTGGTCCGACGACGTCGGGGCGGACACGGAGACGTTGCTCGCCGATGGCTGGACCCTGGAGATGGCCCAGGCCGCGCCTGAGGAGGGGTATGGGCGGTTCACCTACGTCCGTTCGCCGTCGGGCTACCTCCTCGAGCCGGTCACGAGTGCCAACAAGCCGCGCTTCGAACGTTGGTGGGCCGGAGGGTCGCTGGACTGATGAGCGACCTGTCCGAGCGCGCCCGGCGCCATCTGTGGATGCACTTCACCAGCCTCGGTGCGTTCAGCGATGTCGAGGTGCCAGTGATCGTTCGCGGCGAGGGCTGCTACGTCTGGGATCAGCACGGCAAGCGCTACCTCGACGGACTGTCCGGTTTGTTCACCGTGCAAGCCGGGCACGGGCGCGCCGAGCTGGCCGCGGCGGCGGCACGGCAGGCCGAAACACTCGCCTACTTCCCTGTGTGGAGCTTCGCCCACGAGCCGGCGATCGAGCTGGCCACGCGCCTTGCTGCGCTGGCGCCTGGTGACCTCAATCGGGCCTTCTTCACACCGTCGGGCGGCGAAGCGATCGACACCGCGATCAAGCTCAGTCGTCAGTACTTCAAGCTGATCGGCCAACCATCGCGGACGAAGGTGATCTCCCGCACGTTGACGTACCACGGCACCTCGATCGGTGCGTTGAGCGTGACTGGCATCCCGTCGATCCGTGCGCCGTTCGAGCCGTTGATGCCCGGCGCGATCAAAGTGCAGACGCCGTATCGCTATCGATGCCTCGATTGCCAACACCTCGACGCGTGCACACTGCGATGCGCCGACGATCTCGCCTTGCGGATCGAGATGGAAGGTGCCGACTCGGTCGCCGCCGTGTTCATGGAGCCGCTGCAGAACACCGGCGGTGCCCTGGCTCCACCCCCTGGCTATTGGGCCCGGATCCGCGAGATCTGCGATCGGTACGGAGTGCTGCTCGTCAGCGATGAGGTGATCTGCGCGTTCGGCCGCCTCGGGCACATGTTCGGCTCCGACCGGTACGGCTATCAACCGGACCTCGTCACCTTCGCCAAAGGCGTGACGTCCGGGTATTCGCCACTCGGCGGCGTGATGATCACCGATCGCATCGCCGAACCGTTCCTCGACAACGCGAAGACGTTCCTCCACGGGCAGACGTTCGGTGCCCACCCGGTGTCGTGCGCGGTGGCCAACGCCAACCTCGACATCCTCGAACGCGAAGACCTGTGCGGCAAGGTGCTGGCCAACGAAGACCACTTCACCAAGATGCTCGACGGGCTGGCCGACATCCCGCTCGTCGGTGACGTGCGCGGCGAGGGCTACTTCCGCGCCATCGAACTGGTCGGCGATCAAGCGACGAAGGCGCCGCTGTCGCCGGAGGAGTCGGAATGGTTGCTGCGCGGCTTCCTGTCACCGCGCCTCTACGACGCCGGCCTGATCTGCCGCGCCGACGATCGGGCCGAGCCGGTCATCACCTTGGCGCCCCCGCTGATCGCCGGCGAAGAAGAGTTGGATTTCATCGGCGCGACGCTGCGCACGGTGCTGAGCGACGCGTCGGTCGAGCTTGCGGCGCGGCGGGGCTGAGCGATGCGCCGTTCGATCGACGACTACCCGATGACCGCTGACGACGTGCCACCGGGGGAAGACGACGCGATGCGTGTCTCCTGGGCGGTGGCGATCAGCGACGACTACGACGACACCGAACCGCGAGTGGTGCTGACGGTCGAAGAGGTCGGGCTTCCCGGCCAGGGCCTGATCGCCCATATGGCACCTGAGCAGGTGCGACGGTTGCGCACCGCCCTCCGCGACGCGCTCCGCGAGATCGGTCACGACCCCGGCGTGTGACGGCTGGCGTCGCCCGGCTCATTGCCAGATGACGCTCGACCGGGTAATGTTGACCATCTAGATCGGATTTGCCGGGAATTGCGCCGAAACCTCGGCGACGCAGCGAGGAGGCTGGATGAGCACGACGATGAACGCGCCGACCCCCGTCGTTCCCGCGCCCCGCGACCTCGACGCCGAGCAGCAGCGCGACATCGAACGCTTCGAGCGCTCGATCGCCCAGTACCTGGCCGGCGAGATCAGCGAAGACGTGTTCCGAGTGATGCGCCTCAACAACGGGATCTACGGGCAGCGTCAAGGCGGCACCAACCAGATGGTGCGCATCAAGCTGCCGGCAGGCACGATCACCCCCGAGCAGCTCGACACGATGGCATACCTGTCCGAGGCCTACTCCCGCGGCTGGGGGCACATCACGACGCGGCAGAACGTGCAGATCCACTTCGTCGAGTTGACCCGCATCCCGGAAGTGATGCGCGCCCTCGCCAACGTCGGGCTGACGACGCGTGAGGCGTGCGGCGACACCGTTCGCAACGTGACGTCGTGTCATCTCGCCGGCGCCTGCCCACACGAGCACCTCGACGTCACGCCGTGGGCCGAGGCCGCGTTCCGGCACTTCGTGCGCAACCCGTTGAGCCAGCGCCTGCCGCGCAAGTTCAAGATCAACTTCTCCGGCTGCTCGACCGACTGCGGTCAGGCGATGTTCAACGACGTCGGCGTGATCGCCACGACACGCACCCTGGACGACGGGTCGACGGAGGCCGGCTTCCGGGTGTACATCGCCGGCGGGTTGGGCGCCAACCCGCACCCGGCTCTGGCGCTAGAGGAGTTCACGTCGCGCGAAGACCTGCTGCCGACGATCGAAGCCGCCTTGCGCGTGTTCGATCAGACCGGCAACCGCGACAACAAGCTGCGCGCCCGCATGAAGTGGGTCGTCGATCAGCTCGGCATCGACGAGGTGCGGCGTCGTGTCCTCAAGGTTCGCCACACGCTGCCGGCCTCGTCGTCGTGGCCCGGCGGAATCCCCGAGATCGTGCAGAAGGTCGGCGACGCGCCGGCCGGTCGGTCGAGCACGATCGACGCCACCGCGGTCGGGCACGGCGTCACAGCTGTCTCGTTGACCCCTCGCGACCCGTATGGGCGGTGGGTCGCCACGAGCGTGGTGCGCGGCACGGCCAACGGCGCCGTGTCGGCTGTCGCCTACGCCGCGCTCGGCGACGTGACAGCGGCACAGTTCCGCGCTCTTGCCTCGATCCAGCGCGAGCTCGGTGCCGACGTGCGCCTCAGCAACCGTCAGAACGTGGTGTTCCGCGGTCTCTCCGAGACGCAGCTCCCGGTCCTCTACGCGCGCCTCGCAGCGATCGGCATGGCCCAGCCGGGCGCCGAGCTGGCCCGCGACGTCGTCGCCTGCCCGGGCGCCGACACGTGCAACATCGCCGTCACCCAGTCGCGAGGGCTCGCCAAGGCGATCGGCGAGAAGCTCGAAGAGGAGGGTCTTGCCGAGGTCGGCGGCGTGCGCATCAACATCTCCGGTTGCACGAACAGCTGCGGCCAGCACCACGCCAGCGACATCGGCTTCTTCGGCGCCGAGCGGCGAGCCCACGGCCGGTCCGCTCCCGGGTATCAGATGTTGCTCGGCGGTCACGTCGGTCAGGAGCAGATCCACTTCGGCGACAAGGCGTTGCGTCTGCCTGCCAAGGCCGCACCCGACGCCGCGGTGCGCGTCATCCGGCGCTTCGCCGACGAACGCGCCGCCGGCGAGACGTTCCGTGGTTGGCTCGATCGCTCCGGCGGAGCGACGGCGATCGCCGAGGCCCTAAAGGACCTCGACTTCTTCCCGGCGCCCGACGAGGCCCCCGAGTTCTATGCCGACTACGACGAGACCGGGCCGTTCGTGGCCGAGATCGGCGAGTCGGAGTGCGCAGTCTGAGCCCTCGATATTCCGCAGCCGTCGCCGCGATCGACGCGGCAAATGCCGGCGACCCGACGATCATCGAAGTGCGCGGCCGCCCGACAGCCCTCGCCTTGGCTCACGGCCAGCTTGCTGCCGAGTGGATCGGGCAACTCGTCGCTGAGCCCGATGAGGCGCTGCTGCTGGCTGCGCGAGCTCACCATCTCCGTCGCTGGGAGCTGCGACGCGATACGTATCCGGAAGGACGAGCCGGCTATCTCCGCTGGCGACGCGACCAGAAGGCTCGGCACGCCGTCGACGTCGCCGAGCTCCTGACGCGTTGTGGCTACGACAGCGACGAGATCGGCCGTGTCCAGCGCTTGGTTCGGCGGGAGTCGATCGATGGTGCCCAGGCGGTCGAGGATGCGGCCTGCCTGGTCTTCATCGAGACGCAACTGGCCTCGGTCGCCGCGCGGATGGACCATCAGCTGCTGATCGATGTGATCCGCAAGACGGTGGCCAAGATGAGCGCAGACGGCGTTGGATTGGTGGCTTCGATCCCG
>DATBKA010000182.1:0-1925 GCA_036556105.1 Ilumatobacteraceae bacterium
TGGGGAGCGACGAGTGACCACCGACCGGCACCTGCCGGCGGCCCGATGCGCGTCAACCGACCGGGGCGAGGTTTCCCGCGTCCGGCGGTCGTTGCCCGCGCGGTCTTGCCGCCGGCCAGCACGGCACGCAACGGCGCCAGCGAGTCGTTGCTGACCTCGCCGGCCCACACCAGGTCCCACAACGCCGCCAGCAACTCGTTGTCAGTGGCATCGCCCGCGGCAGCACGCAACTGGTTCCAGAAGCTGGCTCCGCGCGAGGCGAGCTGCGCGCGAATCGCGTCGTGCAGAGGCCCCGTGGGTGAGTCGGCCGGTTCCAGGGCGGCATCGATCGCCGCGAACTGGTCGGCGAAGTAGAGACGGATGCGACCGTCACTGGGCCCGATGGCACCGGCCCCGACCCACACGACGTCGCCGGTGGTGCACAGCTCGTCGAGATCGGCGGCTCGATATGAGCGCAACCGTGCCGTCAGCACCTCGGTCTCCAGCGCCGAGGCGACCAGCGCTGCGCCTTGCAGCTGACCCAACGCCTCGACCAGCGCCTCGAGCCCGCGACGTTCGCCGGGGATGCCGTGCCAGGTCTGCACAAACCGTGCGTACGTCTCCGGGTCGACAGGCTCGACTTCGCGACGCAGCATCGCCAGCGAACGCCGCCGCAGTTGCCGCAACACATCGACGTCGCAGTACTCGCGACCGGCACCGCCGGGCCGGAACTCGCCGTGGACGACGCGGTCCTCGGCCTCCAAGGCGTTGATCGCACCGACGATGCGCTCCAACGACGCGGCAAAGCGATGGGCGACGTCGGCCGCGGTGAACGGCCCATGAGTGCGCGCAAACCTGGCGACCAACGATTCCAGCGGATGTGCCACGGGCTCGGTGAACGCCTGCGGCAGGCCGAGCGGCAAGCTGCAGCCGAACGCGTCGCGATACCGCGCCGCGTCCTCCGCAGCAGCGATGCGGCGCTCCCCCGCCAACTGGATCTCAATGGCGCGACGACCTCTGACCAGTTCGTCGACCCACCGCTGGGGCGAGCCATCGCAACGCACGTCGATCTCGGCGATGGCGAGCTCGCCGACCTTGCGCAACACGTCGTGCAACTCGTCGGGGTCGCGAGCCCGACGACCCTCGGCGACGCACTGCAACTCCAGCTCGACATCGGCGAGCACGCCAGGGTCGAGCAGCTCGCGCAGCTCCTCAGCACCCAACAGGTCGCGCAGCAGATCGCGGTCGAGCGACAGCGCGGCAGCGCGCCGTTCGGCCAGCGGCGCGTCGCCCTCGTACATGTAGGCAGCGATCCAGTTGAACAGCAAGCTCTGCGCGAACGGGGACGCCTTCGGAGTGTCGACGCTGACCACCCTGACGACACGGCTGCGCAGCTGACCGAGCACCTCGCGCAAGGCGGGAAGGTCGAACACGTCTTGCAGGCACTCGCGGGAGGTCTCCAGGAGGATCGGGAAGCTGGGGTACTTGGCGGCGACGGCGAGCAGGTCGGCCGCCCGCTGTCGCTGCTGCCACAGCGGCGTGCGTCGATCTGGTCGGCGACGCGGCAGCAACAACGCGCGTGCCGCGCACTCCCGAAAGCGCGCCGAGAACAGCGAGGTCTGCGGGAGTGACCCGACGACGAGCTCGTCGATGTCGTCGGGATCGATGATCAGATCGTCGAGCGGAACGTTGTCGGCCGCCTCGGGCAGGCGCAGCACGATGCCGTCGTCGGCCCACATCGTTTCGATCGGGATGTCGTAGCGGTCCATCAGCCGCCGTTCGATCGCCATCGCCCACGGTGCATGCACCGGTGTGCCGAACGGCGTCAGAATGCACACCCGCCAGTCGCCGATCTCGTCGCGGAACCGCTCGATGACCACGGTGCGATCGTCGGGCACGGCACCGGTGGCCTGCGCTTGTTCCTGCAGATAGCCGACGACGTTGCC
>DATBKA010000183.1:0-4286 GCA_036556105.1 Ilumatobacteraceae bacterium
CTTCGCGTCGATGCTCGGGATGATGTTGCTGATCGGTCGATCGCCGGCGCGGATCTGCTTGTTCGTCGGCGCCGTGCTGATCACCGTCGCCGACGTGGCGTACTCGGCGACGCTCGACTCGACGTCGAACGTGTCGTACGCCGTCTCCCTTCCGACGTGGGCGCTCGGGTTCGTGGTGGTCGGGATGAGTGCCGGGCTGGCCAGTGGCGGGAACGCCCGGTACGACCGCCCGACCCTGACTCGGTCGCTGCTGGTGCACATCCCGGTTGCGGGGACGGTGTGGCTGGCGACATGGCGGTACATCGTGGGCGATGTCGAGCCGACGACGGTCACCGTCGTGGTCGCTGCTCTCGCCGGGGTGGTGTTGATCGCCGTCGAGCTGGCGACGTGGTACCACTCGGCGACGTTGTCGGACCGGCTCGAGCACAACATTGCCAACCTTCGTCACGCCGAAGCCGATCTGCGCGCCTTGCTCGACGACCTTCCTGATTCGGTCGTCGTCCTCAGCAGCGATGGTCGGATCGTCGAAGCCAACAAGCTGGCGATGGACATCACCGGGCGCAGCCATGCGCAGATGCTGAACAACACGTTCACCTCGTTGGTGCGGCCGGCCGACAGGCCGATGTTGCTCGATGTGTGGCGCAAGCTGCGTGACGGTGAGTTCTCGGAGCGGTCCGTGTTCGAGCGGCCCGTGTTCCCGTTCGATCGACCCGACGGCATCGAGATCCTGCTCGAGGCCGACGTCCACCTGCCGATGCGCGACCCCGAGCGTGTCGTCGTGACGTTGCGCGATGTCACGGCGCGTCTTCGTGAAGCGCACGACCTGGATGTCGCCCAAGAGCGGTTCCGGCTGGCGTTCCACGGCGCTCCGACCGGGATGGCGTTGTCGATGGCCGACACCGGAACGCTGATCGACGTCAACGAGTCGCTGGCGACGATGCTCGGCTACTCGCGGGACGAGCTGATCGAGAAAGGGATGCAGGCGATCACCCATCCCGACGACTGGCAGCGCGGCGAGACGCACACTGTCGGGCTGGCTGCTGACTCGTATCACATGGAGCGGCGGTACATCCGTAGCGACCACAGCGTGATGTGGGCACGCACGTGGGTCACGGTGATGGACGACGGCGACGGTGGCAACCTGGCCATCACCCACATCGAAGACATCACCGAACAGCGCCACAGCGCCGAACGTCTGGAGTGGGCGGCCACGCACGACGAGCTGACCCGACTGCCGAACCGGTTCCGGTTCCTCGACCAGTTGGCGCGGTTCCTGGAGAACAGCGAGCCGGGAGCGGTGGCGGTGATGTTCATCGACCTCGACAACTTCAAGGTCATCAACGACAGCCTCGGCCACGGGGTCGGCGACGAGCTGCTGCGCGGGATGAGTGAGCGGCTGCGCGCCGTCGTCCGCGACCGCGACATGCTCAGCCGCTTTGGTGGCGACGAGTTCATCGTGATGTTGCGCGACGTCGGCGCCACCGTGTCACCGGTCGAGATCGCCGAGCGGTTGCGCACCGAGATCGCCCAACCGCTGATGGTCGACGGCGCTGAGTTGTTCGTGACGGCCAGCATCGGCATCGCCGTCGCCGATCGTCCTGGCGTGTCCACCACCGAGCTGTTGCGCGACGCCGATGCGGCGATGTACCGGGCCAAGGCGCGCGGTCGCGACTGCGTCGAGGTCTTCTCACCCGGCACCCACGACGCAACGGTGCTGACGCTGCGCACCACGAACGAGTTGCGTCGGGGCTTGGAGCGCCACGAGATCGTGCCGTACTACCAGCCGATCGTGCGCCTCGACTCAGGGCACCTGGTCGGCTTCGAAGTGCTCGCTCGTTGGCGGCACCCCGACCGCGGCCTGCTCGGGCCGGAGCAGTTCCTGCCGATGGCGGAAGAGACCGGACTGATCGGCGAGGTCGGCTCGGAGGTGTTGCGCGCATCGCTGTCGCAACTCGGGCAGTGGCGCAACCGGCTGCCGCGCTTCGCCAACCTGACCATCGCCGTCAACGTCAGCGGCCGGCAGTTGATGAGCACGGCGTTCCACGGGATGGTTGCCGAGGCCCTGGGAGAGAGCGGGTTGACCGCCGACGCGCTGTGGCTGGAGATCACCGAGTCGGCCTTGATGAGCGACGTCAAAGCTGCCACCGTGGCCCTCCGCGAGTTGCGCAACCTCGGGCTGCACCTCGCCGTCGACGACTTCGGCACCGGCTACTCGTCACTCACCTACCTGAAACGCTTCCCGGTGGAGTCGATCAAGGTCGATCGGTCGTTCGTCAGCGGGCTGGGCATCGACAGCGAAGACACCACGATCGTGGAGGCCGTGGTGAAACTCGGGCACTCGTTGGGCTTGGTGGTCGTCGCCGAGGGAGTAGAGACGCCGCTGCAGCTCGCTCGCCTGCGTGAGATCGGCTGTGATCACGGCCAGGGCTACGTGTTCGGCAGACCGCGGCCGGCCGAGCTGGTCGAGTCCGAGTACGCCTTGGTCTGAGCCGCCTGCTCTGTCGTCAGTTGCCTTCCTTGCGGACCCGGAGGACGAGCACCGACGGTGCCACCGAGTCGCGCACGTGCCGCGCACTGAGCTCGTAGATCGCGTCGAGGTGGAAGTTGGTGCGTTCGAAGGCCATGTACAGATCGCCGAACGTGATCCCCTCGGCACCATATGGACGCCGGGCTACCGGGTCGGCGCCGTCGAACATCGCCGCAACCGGATGGTGCATGGCTACGACGAACGGGCCACCGAGCTTCAGGACACGGTGCACCTGGCGCAGCAGCCTGGGCAGGTCGTCGACGGTTCCGAGCGAGTGTGCGGCCACGACGAGGTCGATCGAGCCACTCATCGCCATCCCCAGGTCGGCCAGCTCGCCGTGGTGGCACTCCACCTTGACCTCGTGCTCCTCGGCGGCGGCGCGCAGCCTGGCGATCTTGTCGGCGGACGGGTCGAGGGCGATCGCCTTGGCGCCGGCGAGCGCTGCCGTGATGGCGTTGGACGTCGAGGAAACGCCCAACTCGAGCACACGCTTTCCAGCGAGGTCGCCGCACAGTCGGAGCTCCGCATCGTCGGCAACGTTGTCGCCGTACCAGATGTTCATTGCACAAAGTGTGCCGTGTCCCGTCGCGGCGTTGGCGGATCTGTGACTGGCTAGCCTGGCGACGTGGCCTTCGGGATCGACTCATTGCGTGGCGTGCGGGCGGTCGTCGATCACCGTTTGGCCCGGCGCCACCTCATCAACGAGTTCCATCGCGGCCGGCTCCGCCAAGACCAGGTGTGCGACGCGCATCCCGAGCTGATCCGGGCCGCCAGCAACGTCGGCACGCCCGCGTCGATGGCTTGCCCGATCTGCCGGGAGCAGAGCCTGCGCCTGGTGACGTACGTCTTCGGGTCGCGGTTGCCCTCTCACGGTCGCTGCATCTCCAGCGCTGCCGAGCTGGCCAAGCTCAACTCGCGCGCCGACCAGCTCACTGCCTACGTGGTCGAGGCGTGCACGGAGTGTCGTTGGCACCACCTGCTCCGTGCCCTGCCCCTTGGTGGTGGCGTCGCTAGAACGGGCTGAGCCCCATCCGGTTGCGCACGGAGATCGCCTCGCCGACATGAGCGTTGCCGTGGCCGATCACCGGCCATTGCACGAACCACCAGACCGGCTTGTCACTCCACATCCGGTGCAACCAGTCGACGTCGTCGCGTGTGAGCAGGGCCTTGTCGGCGAGGCGGCGGCTCGTGTCGGGCACGGTGTCGAGCGCCATCGACCCTGTCGACTCATGCCACGCCGCGGTGGCCTCGAACACGGTCTCGACGTAGTGGACGAGGGCGTCGATCGGCACCACAGTGGTGACGTCGCGGTTCTCGTGCTCGGTCAATCCCGCGTACGGCGGGGCGTCGTCGAGCGACAGCGACGACCGGTGGGCGAAGAACAGGGGCGGGTGGTTGCGGATCGCGGTGTTGATCGCCAGGTCCTGGTGACGAGCCAAATGCAGGGCCAGATGGACGATCGACGAGCCCCCGCCGTCCGCTTGTTCGACCCAGCGACTCCGTGGAACCACGCCGAGTACGGAGTCGAACAGCTTGCTGCGCACCCCCGCCAGGTCATTGCCGATCCAAGTATGCACGTCCACAGGGTGAACGTAGTCCTAAAGTGTGTCCACCGGCCACGGAGGTGGTCGGTGGAGGAAATTTCACGGCGGCGACACGGACTATGCCACCGTGCACAGACCACCGTCCGAGCTTCGGCAAGGGCACGTGGCGCCACGCCCACCAGTTCACCCGTCCCGAGCTGGTGGGCAGTGGTGTC
>DATBKA010000184.1:0-2323 GCA_036556105.1 Ilumatobacteraceae bacterium
ACGAAGCTCCCGCCACCGCCGATGCCGGCGTTGTTGAACAGGAGGTGGATGTGGTCGGTCTGGTGTTCATCGGCCACCGATTGCGCAAACGCTTGGACGGCACCCTCATCGGACACGTCAGCGAGGAAGGTGGTGACACGCGTGCCGGCGGGGGACTCCTCCAGGCACACCGTTTTGGTCGCCTCGAGGTTGTCGGCGGACACATCGCACATCGCCACGTGGCAACCGCTGGAGCTCAGCTGGCGGGCCAGCTCACGGCCCATCCCGGAGCCACCTCCGGTGACGACGGCGATCCTTCCCTCGAACGTGTCCATCGACCAAGGTTGCCAGGTCGTCGGCTCATCGGCGAAGGCGGTCAGCGGGCGTGCAGATGGTCGACGAACCACTCGCGCGCCGCGTCGGCAGCCTCCATCAACGTGCCTGGTTCCTCGAACAGATGGGTGGCCCCATCGATCACGACCAGCTTCGTCGGGCACGTCATCATCGATCGTGCCCGCCGGTTGAGGTCCAGAACCGTGTGGTCCTCGCTGCCGACGACGAGGAGCGTCGGCGATTCGACGATCGGCAACCGGTCGCCGGCAAGGTCGGGGCGACCGCCGCGGGAGACCACGGCTGCGATGTCTGCACCGGGCTCCGCAGCCGCCCACAACGCTGCCGCCGCGCCCGTGCTGGCGCCGAAGTACCCGATCGGCAGTTGATATTGCTCGCGGACCCACCGCGTCACACGAAGCAGTCGCCCGCCCAACTTGGCCACGTCGAACACGTTGGATCGATCGTCCTCTTCCGTCGGCGTGAGCAGATCGAACAGCAGGGTTCCGAATCGCGACTCGTTGAGCATCGCCGCGACAGCCTTGTTGCGCTGGCTGTGCCGGCTGCTGCCGCTGCCGTGGGCGAACACGACGACACCGTCGGCACCAACGGGAACCACAAGG
The DNA here is from genome assembly GCA_036556105.1 of Ilumatobacteraceae bacterium. Lineage (GTDB taxonomy): Bacteria > Actinomycetota > Acidimicrobiia > Acidimicrobiales > Ilumatobacteraceae > JAENVT01. The sequence goes on from DATBKA010000184.1 coordinate 933, forward strand.
TGGCCGTGAAGCGGGTGGCCGTCGGAGCTGACCTCGATCTCCTCGTCGCGGGCCGCGCCGCCGGCGCCCTCCGCCCGTACTGCCCGAGCCAAGTACCCGACCACCTCGTCATCGGTGGTCTGGTCGAAGTTCGAGTAGAACTGGCCGACGGCGTAGAACGATGCCGGCGTGTAGAGGAACACGATCTCGTCCGCCGCAGCGGCGATCCGCTCGGCCGCCTCGGGAGGCGCCACCGGGGCAGCCAGCACCACGCGCGCCGCGCCGTGAGCGCGGGCGACGGCGCATGCTGCGATTGCCGTCGAGCCGGTGGCAATTCCGTCGTCGACCACCACGACGGTCTGGCCGCCGAGCGCGACCGGCGCTCGCCCGCCGCGGAACTGCACAGCGCGGCGCTCGAGTTCGGTCCGCTCGCGGGCTTCGACGCGCTCGATCTCGGCTTCCGTCACATCGCAGCGATCGACGATGTCGCGATTGATCACCCTGACTCCATCCTCGCCGATCGCTCCCATGGCGAGCTCCGTCTGGAACGGCACGCCCAGCTTGCGGACGAGGATGATGTCGAGCGGCGCGTTCAACGCGCGGGCGACCTCGAAGGCGACCGGAACGCCGCCGCGAGGCAGGCCGACGACGACCACGGGTTGGTCGCGAAGGTGCGAGAGCCGCGCTGCCAGGCGCCGACCGGCTTCCGCGCGATCCTCGAACCGTTTCACAGCCCTCCTCTCGCGTTGTTCATTCTGCCCCGATTTCAGGCGCGATGGGAGAGCGCGTGCCGCGCCTGGCGACGTCCGTCACGCATGAACTGCGCCCAGTCGCGCGAGCTGAGGAACTGCCGATAGAAGCCGACGCCACGAACCTTCTCGTACGAGACCGGTTCGACCATCCTGACCTCGAGGCTGCGCTCCAACCGCGCCAGGTTGGTGCGCGCCAGCTCCATCTGTTGGCACGTGCGCGCCTGGCTGGCGATGTCGAGGATGCTCAGCGGCCGGTCACGCCAGCCGCGCATGTCCTCACCGGCGAAGCCCGGCGGGTAGAAGCCGTTGATGGCGAGGGCGACGTCGCAAGGCTCCTCGATGTCGAGCACGGGATGCACTGGGAAGATGTCGACGATCCCTCCGTCGCACCACGAGTCGCCGTCGAGCTCGACCGGTTGGATGAGCAGCGGCAGCGCGATCGCCATGTGGATGGCGCGGACGACGGGCAACTCGGGATGTGTGCGCGGCCCGATGTACTCGACCCGGTTGTGCTCGATGCTCCAGATCGGCGCGTATGCCGGGATGGGCAGCTCTCCGAGGCGCATGTCGCCGAGCAGCGAGCGGTACATCGCCTCGATCGCCGCCCCGTTGACGACACCGCCGAATCCACGGGCCGCGGTCGGCAGCGCCGCGGCCAAC